>JACQWB010000094.1 GCA_016209385.1 Candidatus Rokuibacteriota bacterium | reverse complement strand
TCCGGAGCGTCTCGAGATCCATTCCTAATCAGCTCCTGACCGCCATTTCGAGCGCGGGCCTGGCCCGCGCAACCATGTGGGGGGAAGTGTCGGAAGGGGGGCGCAAGCCCCCCTCCGAGCGATTACCAGCCGATGGCGTGGGAGCCGCGTCGCGGGTCGGCGCCGGCCATGAGAGTCCCGTCCGGCCCCACGACGATCGTGCAGACCGCCCCCGCCCGCCATTCCCAATCGGGCCAGGTCTGGATCGTGTGGCCGAGGTCGGCCAGCACGTTCGTAACCTCTGACGGAATTCGCCCCTCCACCTGGAGGCACCCGGGGAAGCTCGGGTGGGGCCAGAACGAATCGGGGAAGCTCCGCGACGCGACGCGCGGCGCCTCGACGGCCTGCTGCGGCCGCATACCGAAAGCCACGACGTTCAGGAAGACCTGGAGCATGGCCTGGAGCTGGACGTCGCCGCCGGGCGTGCCGAACGGCATCAGGAGCTTCCCGTCCTTGAACGCCATGGCCGGGGCCGGGGTGAGCCGCGGGCGACGGCCCGGCGCCACGGCGCTCGGGTGATAGGGGTCGAGCCAGGACTGGGAGCCGCGCGGCGAGATCACGCAGCCGACGCCCGGGATGACGGGCGAATCCACGGAGGGGTCGCTCGGCGTCGCGGAAAACGCGTTACCGTGCCGATCGACCACAGCTACGTAGCTCGTGTCCATGGTCTGGGGGTCCGCCGCGGCGGACGGGACGGGGCGCGCCGCGCCGTTCCTGACCGCGGCCAGGCCGTACGCGTCACCGGCGGGCGGCATGTCGGGCCACGCGCGCTCGCCGATCAGCGTCCGCCGGGCCTCGGCGTAGGCCTTGGCGAGCAGGCCATCGGCCGGCACCTTGACGTGCGCGGGGTCGCCGTAGTAGGCCTCCCGGTCTGCGAAGGCCAGCTTGATCGTCTCGGCCACGAGGTGGAGGTAGCGGGCGGAGTTGTGACCGAGGGCGGCCAGGTCGTAGGGTTCGAGGATGTTGAGCGCCTGAAGGAGCGCGGGCCCCTGACACCAGAAGCCGCAGGTCGCGACCTCGACGCCCCCGAACGTCGTCGTCCGGGCCGGGCTCACCTCGACCTCGAACCGGGCCAGGTCCTCGGGCGCGAGGAGACCGCCCTCGCGGCGGTGATAGGCGCAGATCGCCGCCGAGATCTCGCCTTTGTAGAAGACGTCGCAGGCGGCGCCGATCGCCTTCGCTCGCCCGCGTCCCCGGGCCTTGGCTTCGGCGGCAGCCATCGCCTTCAGGGTCGCCGCGAGCTCGCCCTGGACGAGGCGCTCGCCGACCCGGGGCGGGCGGCCGCCGGCCAGGAAGAGCGCCGCGGTCGTGGGCCACCGCTGGCAGCGCTCCTGGTTGGCGCGAAACTGCATGGCGGAGAACTCGGAGACCGGAAAGCCGCGCTCGGCGCACTCGATGGCGGCGGCCGCGACCTCGCCGAAGGACATGGTCCCCCACCGCACCAGCGCCGTGCACCAGGCACGCGGGGCCGCCGGGACGACGGTGCGGAGGAGCCCCGGCGGGATCTGGCCTCCGCAACGCTCCTTGAAGAACTCGATGCTCGCCGTCCGAGGCCAGCCACCGACACCCGACACGGTCCAGGTCTCGCGCTTGGCGGCCAGGTGGACCATGATCGGCGCGACACCCGCCGCGCTGACCATGTCCGGATGCACCACACCGAGACAGATGCCCGCGGCCACGCCCGCGTCCACCGCATTGCCACCGGCCTCCAGGATCCGGGCGCCGGCCTGGGCCGCGAGCGGATGCCCCGCGACCACCATCCAGCGGCTCCCGATCACCTGGGGCGCGTAGCGATTGGACCCTGTGGGAGAACGCAACTGAGACTCAGCAGAATCCAGGCTCATAGCAGATATCAGAGCATGCCTGGAGTACAGGGTCAATCGTCAAGAACGCCCTGGACACGGCGCGTCAGCCGTCGGCGGAGAAGGCGCCGGCATCCTCCGTAGCTTGACCCCCGCACCGACGCGGTGGTACGGTGACGCCATGGCGCATCCGCTGATCGGCGTCACCACATCCATCACGATCAGGAAAGAGCTCGAGCGCGCCTACGTGAACTCCGCCTACCTCGCCGCGGTGCAGGAGGCCGGCGGCGTCCCGGTGCTGCTCCCGCCTCAACTCGACGGCCGCGCGCTCTCAGAGCTGGTCGCGAGCCTCGACGGCCTTCTCCTCACCGGCGGCGGTGACCTGGACCCGGCCAGGTTCGACGAGCCGCCTCATCCGACGCTCGCCGAGGTCTCCCCGGCGCGGGACCGGCTCGAGATCATCCTCGTCGAGCGCTTCATGGAGGCGCGGCGACCGATCCTGGCGATCTGCCGCGGCATCCAGGTGCTGAACGTCGCGCGTGGCGGGAGCCTCTACCAGGACGTGGCGAGCGATCCGGGCACGGCGATCCAGCACCAGCAGAAGGGGCCGCGCGACCAGCCGACCCATGCGGTCGAGGTCGTGTCGGGGAGCCTTCTGGCGCGGACCGTGGGCAGCGACGAGCTGGAGGTCAACAGCCTGCACCATCAGGCCGTCAAGACCGTCGGCCGCGGGCTTCTCCCCGTGGCCTTCGCTCCCGACGGCATCGTCGAGGGCGTCGAGCTCGAGGACGCGGGCTCGGGGCACTTCGTCCTCGGCGTCCAGTGGCACCCCGAGGAGCTCGTGGCGAAGGATCCGGCGTCGCGCCGCCTCTTCGGCACCTTCGTGGACGCCAGCCGGACGTAACCGGGCCCCCCGCTCCGGAAAGCTCCTTCCCGCGTTCGATACCAGCCGTAGAGTGCCGCGATGATCGCGCTCGCCAACGCTGAATAGAGAAGAAGGTGAGGCGGCTCCCAGAATGTCTCTCGGCCTAGGGCCTCACATGGGCAGGGCACACTGTCAAGTCTTTATTCGACTACCGCTTAGACGCCGCTTAGACGAAGGACCAGCGCGATGGGCGACCGGCGACGACTTCCTCGCGGACCCTGCGCTCCTTCTTGAGCTTCAGCAGGTGGGACTGGACGGACATGGCGGCGGCGCCGTGCAGAGCCGGCGAGACGTCCGCGTAGATCCGGGCCACCATCTGCGGGATGGTCCTGAAACCGTCTCCCAGCGCCTCAAGGATCTGGCGCTCCCGCATAAGGCGGTGGTCCATGTACTCCTGGATCTTGGCGGGCGCATCCTCGATGACGGGCCCATGGGCTGGGTAGATCCGCCTCACCTCCAGCGACTGGAGCTTCCGGAGCGAGGCCATGTAGTCCCCCAGGTCGCCGTCGTCGGGCGGGATCACGGTCGTCGAGCCCCCGAGGATCAGGTCGCCGGTGAAGAGCGCATTCTCCTCCGCCAAGTAATAGCAGAGGTGGTCGGAAGCGTGCCCCGGGGTGTGGATCGGGAGCAGCGTGACGCCGTCCCCGCGCACGGCCTCGCCGTCGCGAAGGTCCTCCATCGGGCCAGGCAGCTCTGGGTCGCGGAAGATCATCTTGGCCACGGAGATCCCGGAAAAGAGCCCGCGGAGCTGGGGCACGCCGCCCATGTGATCGCGGTGGCGGTGGGTCAGGAGGATCCGCGCGGGGCGCGTCCATCCCCGTCTGGCCAGGTAGCCGCGAAGAAGGGGCACGTACTCGGGGATTCCGGCGCCGGTGTCGATGAGGACGGGATCCGTCGTCCCGACCAGGTACGTGTTGGTCCCGGGCCCGGTCATGAGGCCCGGGTTCAGGCCGAGGACTCGTCCCACCAAGTCACTGGGTGTGCCCGTCGTCGGAAACTCGGACACCTTTTGCTCGCTTTGGGTTAATCTCGCGGCTATCTTGATCTCGTCAGCAGTCGATCACTTTCTGCTCGAAGGACCGAAATGAGGGGCAACGATTCCGCAATGTCTCAAGTTCGACGTGTCGCGAAATCTCGCGGCACACCTGCGGGTCGTAAGGCAACCCTGCTGTTGAGAGCAAGCGCCTGAATCTCTCCTTCGGGTTTACAATCTCCTCGAGCGTTCCTTGAACGCGGGCAACTTGTGATCCACCCTGGACAACGCCACGAGATTCACCGCTCTTTCATTTGCCATAAGCCAAGTTTCCATCTCCCTCCGGACAGCATGGAACTGAACACCTTTGGGAAAGGCGAAAGTATAACCAGTGATCTTTCGCGTCATTTCACGTTCGAGCAACGCGGGATCTTTGATGTCGGAGTCGCGGACAACCAACGCCTTATCCACCGGACCACCCCGCTTTATGTACTGCAATTCCTTCAGCAGCTTTGGGAAGCTGCCCATGAGGCGAGACACGCCACCGGCGGGACGCGAGAAAACCTCTAAGTCGGCCGAGCAGATTTTACGAATAAGCTCCTCATAAACCGGCACGTCGTAAGGTCCTTCAACTACAATTCCATAGCTCACATCAGGAACTGCCCAGGGCACCGGAGTAATACAGGTCGCCGAGCCCAGCCTCCTCACGCTCCAGAAGTTCCTTCAAGTGGTGTTTATCGCTCGGGCGACTACACTTCGTCTCGCCATCCCGCCGCTCAAACACGACCAACTCACCAAGATCGCACTTGTCTACCAGATACGGCGAGTGCGTGGTGACAATCAGCTGCGCCGATCGCTCATGGCCGAGCTCGTCCTGGACTTGCCTTAACAGCTCCACAAGCGTTGCCAAGAGATGAGGATGGAGATGGTTTTCGGGCTCCTCAATGCAGTATAACGGGGCCGCCACCTTAGAAGGAGCGAAAATGAGCGAGAGCAATGCGATGAACGAAAGCTGCCCGTCAGACATCTGCCATACTGAAACCGGTCGTTTCAAATGTTTCTCGCTGGACGCTAGGTATACAGTCGTCTGTTGGGTTGGCCAGGTGAATAGATCCTCAAGTTCAGGGAACACGTCCTTGGCAACGCTCCTGATCTTGTCAAATGCATCGCGATGCCGAGTTTGTAGAAGCAGCAGCCATGCGGAGAGATTATCGCCATACTCGGTGAGGAAATTAGGCGCAGCAGCAGTATTAAACTGCTTCATCAGTTGCGGAAGAAAACGATGGAAACGCCACGAGCTGATAAACGAGCGAAACTTGTTGCCTTCCCAGTTAGGAATTTCAAACTCAAGCGCGGAACGATCCATATCATCAGCTTGAGCGACCATGCCTCCGTCAGGATTCCTCAGCGTTCTGTGGCCATCAGAGCAACCGATAAGGGTGTACTGGCCATTCGGCGTGGACACGCGCAAAACTTCGTCTTGGACCCTTGCCGATCCGCGTTCCACGTCTCCCAAAAGTGAAATCTCGTAGCTCCATTG
The DNA here is from genome assembly GCA_016209385.1 of Candidatus Rokuibacteriota bacterium. NCBI lineage: Bacteria > Candidatus Rokuibacteriota > Candidatus Rokuibacteriota bacterium. The sequence goes on along the minus strand of JACQWB010000094.1, from coordinate 5,746 downwards.
TTTTCCCGGGCCACCCAACACGCCGTCGCCCTCAAGAGAGATCGAAATGACGACGGGATTTGAGTCCGTGCCCTTCCAGACGAGTTCTGAAAACCCTCCAAGAGAGGTGAGAGCATAGGGCAAGCCGATTGCGCCCGGTTGGGGAAGGACCATGCGTACGAGGAAGCGGAACACATCAGTTAGATTGCTCTTCCCAGACATGTTGGGCCCGACCAGGACATTTCGCAGCCCCAGGGTGAGCGAAGCATCTTTGAGGGACTTGAAATTCCTGACGCGGACTTGCCTGATCATCATACCCTCCGTCAGGGCAGAGCGTCACGCTCCGACCAGAAAAGCTCATCGCCTTGCGATGTTGACGCCATTCTAACTCGGAATACGCCAAATATGCTCTGTGAGTTTGGGGAGACAACTGCGGAAGGAGTCTCCAGGTCCGGGCAGGAGAATTGTGGGGCGCTAGACGCTAAAGTTACCCAAACGAGAGTCGACACCTACACCTGCCATGGAGGCTTGCCGGGCTTCCAGCTCGCCGTCGCCCAGTCGTAGCCCTGGCCGTAGAACTCGATCCGGTCCACGATCCCCTGGAATTTGTGGCGGCCGTCGGCGTGGTGGCTCCACACCTCATCCCAGCTCTCGAACTGGGCCAGGTAGGCGAGCGCGTACTCGGCCGGCTCGGCCATGGCCAGCTCGCCGGCCACAAAGCGCTGGTGCCCCTCGCGGGGACCGATCCAGAATGCCTCCGAGGTCTCCTCCAGGAACAGGCGCGGTTCCTGGCCCGGCGGAAGCCGCGAGAGAAAGAACCGGGCCGAGAAACGGATCGGGCTCGAGGACGGCGTGATGAAGTGGGAGAGGTAGCGAAGGGACCGGAGATCCAGCACCCACCCCTCGGCAGCGAGGAGCTCGCCGAGCGACCGGGCGCTAGCAACCATGGCCTCCCGGCAGTGCTTCACGCGCGAGGCCACTGCCGGCTCGCTGAGGTCCGGCGGATGTCCCGCAGCATCGGCGGCCATCAGGACGCCGGTCTCCTCGAAGAGCTCGCGGATCGCGGCCACCCAGAACGCGAGCGCGGGGAGGTCGCGGCTCGGAAGCAGCCCCTCGGCAACCGCGGCCGAGAGCCCGATGCAGCGCCCCAGCGACTCCGGCGCCACATCAGCGGGCTCGACCTTCCCGCCGGGAAACGCGTAGTAGCCGCCGAGGAAGCGCATCTTCGAGTTCCGGCGGATCAGGTAGACCTCCAGCGGCTCGGACGAGACGGCAGGGTTCGCCGCGGGGCGGATGAGCACGACAGAAGACGCAGGCTTCGGCTCGACAGGGGTCACGAGGGGTGCGGGGGAGTCGCCGCGGCGCGGTCAGAGCTGGATGAGCTGGGCCACCCGCTCCCGGTGGTACGTGGCGTCGCCGAAGGTGAACTCGGAGCCCTTGGCGCGCTTGAAATAGAGGTGCATGTCGTGCTCCCACGTGAAGCCGATCCCGCCGTGGAGCTGGATCCCCGCCGCGGCGACCTTCCGGTAGGCGTCCGAGACGTAGGCTTTGGCCATGGCCACCGCGAGCGGAGCCTCGGCCGCCCCCTCGTCGACGGCCCAGGCCGCATAGTATGTGATGGACTTGGCGTTCTCGACGTCCACCAGCATATCGGCCAGCTTGTGCTTCACGCCCTGGTAGCTGCCGATGGGCTTCCCGAACGCGACCCGGATCTTCGCGTACTCGGTGGTCATCTCGAGGACCTTCTGGGCTCCCCCGCACATCTCGGCGCAGAGGGCGACCGTGGCCCGGTCGATGACCCGGGCGAGCGGCGACCAGCCCTTGTCCCACTCGCCGACGAGGGCCTCGGGCCCGACGACCGCTTCGTTCAGCATGACCTCGCAGAGCTTCCGCGTCTGGTCCATGGTGGGAAGGAGCTTCACCTCGATTCCCCGCGCTGTCCTCGGCACCAGGAAGAGGCTCACCCCGTCGTCGGCCCGGCGCCCGTCGGCCGTCCGCGCGGCGACGACGAGGGCGTCCGCGGTGTGGGCGTCTTGGACGAAGAGCTTGGTTCCTGAGAGGACCGTTCCCCCGGGCGCCGGCTTGCCGCTCACCGTGATCCCCTCGGCATCCCAGCGCGCATTGGGTTCCGTCCACGCGAGCGTCGCCCTGGCCTGCCCCGATGAGATCCTGGGGAGCCACTCCTTCTTCTGGGCTTCCGAGCCTGCTTCGAGAATGACGAGGCCGCCGAGGAGCACGGTCGAGAAGTACGGACCGGGGAGCACGACCCGCCCCATCTCCTCCATGAGGACCGTCAGGTCCACGAAGCCGAGGCCCGCGCCGCCGTAGCCCTCGGGATAGACGAGCCCGAGCCAGCCCTGCTCGGCCAGCTTCTGCCAGAGCTCGGGAGTGGTGCCCGTGGGATCATCCAGCATCCGGCGGACGAAGGTGGAGGGGCACTCGTTCTCGAGGAACTTCCGCGCCGTGGCGCGGAGCATCTCCTGCTCTTCGCTGAATCCGAAGTCCATGGTCTGCTCCCCACGCCCCCTCACCCTGCCCTCTCCTCCTCAGGGGGAGAGGATAAAAGTGAGGGGGAGCGTAAGTGGATTACCCTTTCGGAAGCCCCAGCACCCGTTCGCCGATGATGTTGCGCTGGATCTCCGTCGTCCCGCCCTCGACGGAATTGGCGCGCGAGCGGAGGAAGGTGTGCTGCCAGATCCCCTGCTCGACGGCCCAGTCGCTGCCCCGCACGAGCTGGTGGTAGGGCCCCAGGATCTCCATCGCCAAATCTTGAAGTCGCTGATGCGTCTCGCACCACCAGATCTTCCCGGTGGACGCCTCGGGCCCGGGCAGCTCGCCCTTGAGGAGCTTCGTCACGGCGCGGGCGCCGGTGTACTTGAAGACCTCGGTATCGATCCAGAGCTGCGCCAGCTTCTGGCGGACGATCGGATCCTGGGTGGCGGTGCCGCCGTTGCGCTTCGTTCGCTTGGCCAGCTCGACGAGCGCGTCGAGGGCGATCCGGAGCCTGACCTGGAGGCCGAAGCCCAGGGCCAGCCGCTCGTACATGAGGGTGGTGATGCCGACCTGCCAGCCGTTGTTCAGCCCTCCCAGGATGTTCTCCGCCGGTACCCGGACGTTCTCGAAGAAGACCTCGTTGAACTCGGCGTCGCCGGTGATCTGCCTGAGGGGGCGAACCGTGATCCCGGGCGAATGCATGTCCAGGAGGAAGTACGTGATCCCCTTGTGCTTCTCCGCGTCGGGATCCGTCCGGGCCAGGAGCATCATCCAGTCGGCCGCCTGCGCCACGCTGGTCCAAACCTTCTGGCCGTTGACGACGAAGTGATCGCCGTCCTGAACCGCCCGGGTCTGCAGGCTGGCCAGGTCAGAGCCCGCGTTGGGCTCCGAGTACCCCTGACACCAGATCTCCTCGCACGAGAGGATCTTCGACGGGTAGCGCTTCTTCTGCGCCTCGGTGCCGTACGCGATGATGGTCGGCCCCGCCATGCCGATCCCGAGGAGGTTGAGAATCGGCGGGGCCTTGGCCAGCGCCATCTCCTCGTGGAGGATCAGCTCTTCCATGAAGGTGAGCCCGCGGCCGCCGTACTCCTTGGGCCAGGTCAACCCGAGGAACCCGGCCTCGTAGAGCTTCCGCTGCCACTCGCGGAGGAAGAGGTAGGCTTCGGAGCGCGGCACATCGGGACCGGAGACGACGCGCGACGTCCACTCGCGGGGGAGATTTTGCCTGAGCCACGTCCGCAGCCTGTCACGGAAGGCCTGCTGCTCTGCGGTCGGTTTGAGGTCCATGCGCTCTCTCCTTGGCTGAGGTTGGGGCCCACCGCCATTCGGAAGAGACGACAGCGGGGATCACCAAGGTGACTGAACAGCGGTTCAGCAAAATTATAGGGACCGCAAAGCGTTCAAGTCAAGGGAGATATACTCTACTCCCATGCTGGCGATCTCGATCGCCCGGCTCAGAGCCGACATCGAGGCACTGGCCGGCTTCGGTCGAACCTCGAGCGGCGGCGTGACCCGGCCCGCCTGGAGCCCGGCCCACGAGGAGGCTCGCGCCTGGCTCCTCGGAAGGATGCGCGAGGCCGGGCTCACGACCTGGATCGACCCGGCCGGGAACACCTTCGGGTCCTCGGCGAGCGGCGGCGCCGCGGATTCCCCCGACCTCGGCGTTCTCACCGGCTCCCACATCGACTCAGTGCCCGACGGCGGGATCCTCGACGGCGCGCTGGGCGTCCTGGCGGGGCTCGAGTGCCTCCGTACCGTTCGGGAGGCCAGGCCCGAGCTCGCCCGACCGCTGACGCTCGTGGCCTGGAGCGACGAGGAGGGACGCTACGGAAGCCTCTTCGGCTCGAAAGCGTTCACCGGAAAGCTCGATCCGGCTCAGCTCCCGGCGCTCGCCGCTCCCGACGGGGAGCGGCTCGTGGACGCGATGGCCCGCGCCGGCTTCAACGCCCTCGACGCCCCCAGGGCCGCCCGCGACCCGAAGAGCGTGGCCGGGTACGTCGAGCTCCACATCGAGCAAGGGCCCCACCTGGAGGCGCTCGGCATTCCGATCGGGGTGGTGACCGGGATCGTCGGGATCACGCGGAACCGGATCGTCTTCGTCGGCGAGCCGGACCACGCCGGCACGACGCCCATGGAGCGGCGGAAAGACAGCTTCCTCGCCGCCGCCGACTACGCGCTGAAGGCGCGCGAGGTCGTGGTCAAGCGGGGGAGCGGGCGGAGCGTCACCAACTTCGGCGTCGTCGAGGTCAGGCCGGGGGTCCCCAACATCGTGCCGGCCCGGACCAGCCTCCTCCAGGAGATGCGCGAGCTCGACGCGGCGATCCTCGAGCGGGTCGAGCGGCGCTGCATCTCGCTGGCCCGCCGTATCGCCAGGAGGCGAGGCATCACAGTGGAAGTGCTTCCCGTCTCACGCAACGAGGCCGCCCAGTGTGCGCCCCGCGTCCGGGCGGCCGTCGAGTCGGCCTGCCGCGCGCTGGGGCTCGCCTTCCAGCGCATGCCCTCGGGCGCCGGGCACGACGCCCAGAACCTCGCCACGGTGACGGAGGCCGGAATGATCTTCATCCCGTCGAAGGGCGGCAGGAGCCACCGGCCCGACGAAGCCAGCGACTGGGAAGACATCGAGCGCGGCGCCAACGTGCTCCTTCACACGCTGCTCGCGCTCGCCGCCTGACGGACCCGCTCCTTGCTCCCGCCAGAATTGCTCTGCTATAGTTAGAAACCGCCTTTCGCATCGCGACCTTTCCTGAGGAGACGGAGCCGGCATGAACATTTGCGTCGTAGGGACCGGGTACGTGGGCTTGGTGACCGGGGCCGTGTTCGCCGACCTCGGCAACGACATCATCTGCGTGGACAAGGTGAAGGCGAAGATCGAGGGCCTGAAGCAGGGGCGGATGCCGATCTACGAGCCGGGCCTGGAAGAGATGGTGACCCGGAACATGGCCGACGGGCGCCTCAGCTTTACCACGGACCTCGCGGAGGGCGTCAGGCGCTCCGAGATTATCTTCATTGCCGTCGGGACCCCCGCGAAGGCCAACGGCGAGACGGACCTCTCCGCGGTGGAGGAGGTGGCGCGGGGGATCGGGCGCGCCATGGACCGCTACAAGGTCATCGTCAACAAGTCGACGGTCCCGGTGGGGACCGGTGACCTGGTCCGCGAGATCGTCCAGAAGCACCAGGCCGCGCCGGTCGAGTTCGACGTGGTCTCGAACCCCGAGTTCCTCCGCGAGGGCTCGGCGATCGAGGACTCGCTCCGGCCCGACCGCATCGTGAT
>JACQWB010000093.1 GCA_016209385.1 Candidatus Rokuibacteriota bacterium | reverse complement strand
TCCTTGCCGGCCTCTCCGCTGCCTGACGTCTCGTTACCCTGGAAGATCGACGACCAGCGTCAGATGCCGATCCACGCGGCAGCGGCCGCCGGGCGCGATGACGCAGGTGGCCTCGCGCTCCTCCACGATCGCGGGCCCCTCGAAGCTCGCCCCCGGCGCGAGCGCGTAGCGGTCGTACACCGGTGTGTCCACGAAGCCTGCGGCCTCGGCGAAGAAGGCCGGTCGATGACCCTTGAGCGCGTCATCGGGAGAGCGGCTTCCCGTCGCGTCCGTCGCGCCTCCGGCCATTGCCAGATCGGGCACCGGGCCCGAGACCAGGAGCCGCCAGTTGAGGGCTTCGATGGCGACTCCCTGTGCGGTGCGGTGATAGACGGCGCGGTAGGCGGCCTCGAAGTTCTGCGTCAGCGCCGTGAGGCTCTCCGCCGATAGCTGCCCGAGCGGGACGTCCACCTCCACTTCGTGGCCCTGGCCCACGTAGCGCATCTCGGCGCTGCGTCGGAGCCTGACCGCCGAGCCCGTGATTCCCGAGGCGGCCAGGGTCGCGCGGCCTTCCGCCTCCATTTCGGCATACAGTCGGTTGATCAGCTCCCAGTTGGCCCGGTCCAACCGCTCGCGCGACGTCCGGACGAAGTCGAAGGCGAGCGGCGCGGCGAGGAGCCCGAAGGCCGAGATGGCGCCCGCACCGAACGGGATCAGCACGCGCGGTACCCTGAGGATCCGCGCCACCTGCCAGCAGTGGACCGGCCCGGCCCCGCCGAAGGCGAAGAGCGGGTAGGCCCTCAGATCCTTTCCGCGCTCGATCCCGTGGATGCGGGCGGCCGCGGCCATGTTCTCGTTCACCACGCGGTGGATCCCCCAGGCGGCCTCGGTGAGGCTCAGGCCGAGCGGCTGCCCCACGCGTTCCTCGACGGCGCGGCGCGCCGCCTCGCCGTCGTGGCGCATCCGGCCACCGAGGAACAACCCCGCGTCCGGATTGCCCAGGAGGAGGGCGGCGTCGGTGACCGTCGGCTCGCGCCCGCCGAGCGCGTAGCACGCTGGCCCCGGATCCGCCCCCGCGCTCTCCGGCCCGACCTTGAGGAGCCCCATCCGGTCCACCCGGGCGATGGAACCGCCGCCGGCACCGATCTCGATCAGTTCGATGACCGGCACGCGGATCGGGAGCCCGGAGCCTTTCTTGAAGCGGTCGGCGCGCGCCACCTCGAACTCGCGCGCCACGAGCGGCTCGCCGTTGTCGATGACGCAGGCCTTGGCCGTGGTCCCGCCCATGTCGAAGGAGAGCAGCCGCGGCTCGCCGGCCAGGCGCGCGGCGCGCGCCGCAGCCAGCGCTCCCGCCGCGGGTCCGGATTCGACGAGGCGGACCGGGACGCGCTTGGCCGTCTCCGGGGTGGCGATCCCTCCCGAGGAGAGCATGATGAGGAGCCGTCCGGTGATGCCCAGATCGCTGAGCTTCCGCTCGAGTTCCTCCAGGTAGCGGGCCATCAGCGGCATCACGTAGACGTTGGCCGCCGTGGTGGAGGTCCGCTCGTATTCTCGGATCTCGGGGACGACCTCCGAGGAGCAGGAAAGCGAAAGGGTCGGCGCCACCTCGCGGAGCAGCTCGGCCAGGCGCCGCTCGTGGACCGGGTTCAGGTGCGCATGCAGGAGCGAGATGGCGACGGCCTCGACGCCCTCGGCGAGGAGCCGCCGGATCACGCGTCGCGTATCGTCCTCGTCGAGGGGCGTCAGCAGGCTCCCGTCCGACAGGAGTCGTTCGGTCACCTCGAGCCTCAGCCGTCGCGGGACGAGCGGCGCAGGAGGGTCGATGAAGAGGTCGTACATGTCGTAGCGCCCCTCGCGGCCGATCTCGAGGGCGTCGCGGAAGCCTTTGGTGGTCAGAAGGCCGGTTTTCGCCCCCTTGCGCTCGATGAGGGCGTTCGTGGCGAGCGTGGTGCCGTGGATCAGGCCCGCGACCGCAGCAGCCGGGACGTGGGCGTCGTCGAGGAGGCGCGCCACACCGGCCTCGACCGCCTGGGCCGGGTCCTTCGGCGTCGTGAGGAGCTTCCCCACGCGCAGGGCACCCGTCGCCTCGTCCAGCAGGACGAGGTCGGTGAAAGTGCCGCCGATATCGACGCCGATGCGGACCCCTGGATTGGACATCGCGAGTTAGCGGGGTGAATGCTTTGGAAAGTATCAGACCTCGCCACGCGAACTTGACGCCCACTTCCGTCTGAAAGTTCTCAAGATATCAACCCCATGCCAGACATATTGCCGCTGGCTCATCTGACCGAGCCTTGCGTGGTAAGTCCTGACCGCGTTGGCCGATTAAGATCCAAGGTCAATTGCCGTTTTGATGCGGTTGAGTTTGGCGATTTCCGATACCAAGCGTTCTAGCACCTCCGTGCGGAGGGCAGAAACGTCTACACGCTGCTGGGACCGCTCGAATATAGTCTTGACTTGGGCATTAGGGAACGCTTGTGCAGCAGTTATTCCGGCGAACACGTCTTGAACGCGAAGCCCCGACGCCGACTCATAGGTCCTTTCGATAGTATCCCTCACAAGCATAAGGACGCGGCCACGCAGCTCGCACATGTGTCGGTCCTCCAACAAGTTCCGCACGAGCGTTGGCAAGAGTCTACCAAATCGCGGACGAGCACGCACCCGTCGCCCAGGTCGGGCGTCCCGATTAGAGAGTTAGGCTGGTTTGGCCGTCAGTCACTCTGCTTTAAAAGTACCGCGCCGCGCACCAGTTCTACGACCTCCCACCCCTCGGCGCCCACCCGGTTCAGGAGCTGCTCGAAATCCCTAAACTCCTGGCGGAGGGGCCCCCCGGTCGTCTCGATGATCCGGTAGCGGACGGGCTTGGCGGCCGCGCTGGCCGGGGGCGCCACGAACGGCTTGAGCGAGATGATGCCCAGGAACAGCGCGATGAGCCCTAGAAGCAGCCTCGAGATCCTGTCGTTGGCCATGAGATCCTCCGGTGTCGGTTGAGAGAGTCGAGCCCCGGCGGCAGCAGCGGGGCTCCCAAACAGTTTGGCCCGCGCTGCTCGCCTCTGTCAACGCGGGCCTGCGGCGGCCGTGAGTCCCAAGCTGCGGCATACTACGGGTATGCCAAAGGGTTCCGGCCAGCCGACGTCGGCTGACATCTCAATCGCTTGGCCACCCAGATCCTTGAGCAGGCCACTAAGGCCGGGGGAAACGGCGGCGGACCCCTATGCCATCGAGTTGGGGAAGCACGGGGGGCTGAGGCCGGGTAAGGCCAGAGCCGAGACGCTGTCGGGAAGAAGCGGGGTGAATTGCCTGGAAGGTGGCATGGCCGCCGGAGAGGCGCCGAACGGAGGGGATAGCCGCAAAAATTCAGTGGCGGAACTCCTCCTTGTTCGTTTATTGTCGGGTGCGGGAGCAGATGGTGGGAGAGTTCAAGCTCTACGGCACAGATGACCCACGCGACATTCCGGCGTATGGAATGTCAGAAGCTTCTCGCTATCTCGGGATCCCGGTTTCAACGCTTCGGTCGTGGACGGTAGGGCAGCCGTATCGATTCAAAGGGAGGGAGCACTTCTTTGCGCCAGTAATCGAAATCGCTGATCCCAGTCGCCGCTTCCTCTCTTTCTGGAATCTGTTTGAAGCGTACATCTGCGACGCTCTTCGGCATGAACACAACATTTCCCTGCAGAAAATTCGCGCTGCAATCCAGTTGGTCAAAAAAATCGACCGCGACAGTAAACATCCTCTCGCTGAGGCGCAATTCGCGACAGCCGGCCTCGAACTATTCATCGAGGAATACGAGCACATCATTGGCACTTCCAGCGGACAGCTCGGGATCAGGGCGATTCTTGAGCGGTACCTTAAAAGAGTCGACCGGGACAAGTTTGGGCGAGTTGCCAGACTGTACCCGTTTACGCGTTCAACGCGGACCGCCGACTCGCCACGTGTGGTGGTAATCGATCCACTGGTTTTGTTCGGTCGTCCGGTTATCTCCGGGACACGAATCGCCACGGCAGTCGTGTACGAACGGTGGAAGGCCGGGGAGTCTGTCCCGAATTTGGCAGACGATTACCAGAGATTACCGGACGAGATTGAAGAAGCGCTCCGCTGCGAGCACACGTCCGTCAAAGCCGCTTGAGGGGCACACCCTCCTAGTCGAAGAATCGCTGGGTAAGAGGGTGTCTCTCGCGCTCCGTGAGAACGGCCTGTCAGTCGTAATCCAGGGGGAATCTCCTGAGTTCCCGCGAGGAATCGACGATCAAACGCTGGCGGAACGTGCGGGCCGAGGCGGGCTCATCCTTGTTAGCAAAGATCTGGAAATGCGATATCGGCCAAACGAGCGAGAAGCAATAGTTCGAGCACAGTTGCGGGTCTTCCAGTTGACTCGTGGAGCGTGGACAGCTGACGAAATGATCGCGGCGCTGGTGAAGGCCAGATGGAGAATGGACAGACTGGTCAAGAAGCAGGCGCCTCCATTTATTGCACGCATCAATAAGAAAGGCGAGATATCAACAGTCTTTACAGCGCAACAGTTGCGACGCAAGCAAGGACGCCTAAAAGGAAGACTTGACAATGCTTGAGGGCCAAAAATGGAAGGATGAGGTGGCTGAACACCGAGCGCCGAGCCCAAGTAGTAGCTACCCTCGTTGAGGGCAGTAGCATTGGAGTTGTCTGTCGGACATTGATCCACTGCCTTCCCGGTGCCTCGCTTGACTCCTTTCGATCCACAAGATTAGGATGAACCGGGCAAGCGAGCGCTGTCCTTCATTCTCTCGCCCTCATCGGTTTGTCGCCCACGCGGAGCTCTGCAAGTGCATGGGCACGGAGGGACACGGAGGGAACCATGGAACAGGCGATTCGGTGGAAGAACGGGGCGCGGTGCGCGGTGATGCTCACGTTCGACCTCGACGGCGAGAGCCCGTGGATTGGCAGGGATCCCGCGCTGGCGGAGCGGCCCCTGCACATGGGCATGGGGGCATACGGACCGAAGACCGGGATGCCGCGCATCTTGAAGGTGCTCGACCGCTACGGCATCAAGGCCGGGTTCTTCATCCCGGGCTGGATCATCGAACGCTACCCGGACGTGTGCCAGGAGGTGCTCCGCCGGGGCCACGAGGTCGGCCACCACGGCTACCTGCACGAGCGCCCGTTCATGCTGTCAGGGCCCAAGGAGGAGGAAGAGCTGCTCCTCAAGACGCTCGACATCTTCGACAAAATCCTCGGGGTGAAGCCGCTCGGGTCCCGCGCGCCATCGTGCGACCCGAGCAAGCACACGATGGAGCTTCTGAAGAAACACGGCTTCGTCTACCACAGCAACCTGATGGACGCCGACCTGCCCTACTGCCACAAGACCCCTTACGGCGAGCTGGTCGAGCTCCCCACGGCCTGGGTCAACGACGACTGGGTGTACTTCGGGTTCAGCGCGGTGCCGCCGGTGGGGAACGGCATCTGGAGTCAGGAGGAGGTCTACCAGATCTGGGTGGAGGAGTTCGAGGGCGCCTACGCGGAGGGTGGCTTCTTCAACCTCATGGGGCACCCTCAGGTGATCGGTCGTCCCTCCCGGATGCGGATGGTCGAGCGGTTGATCCAGCACATCCTAGGAAAGAAAGATGTCTGGGTCGCCCGGCCGATCGAGATCGCGGAACACTACTTGAGCCAGCGGTGAGGCGACGCGGATCGAGCGCCCACCCACGGCTCCGCCCGACCCAGGCCTTCGGCCTGGGTGCCCGTCCGGCCGGCGCAATCGAAGGCCGCCTCCGATTGCCCTAGGGCAGGTTCGACTGACTTCGCCACACGACATGCGCGGGTTGGCCGGGCGGGTCGCCCTCGTGACCGGTGCCAGCCGGGGCTTCGGGCGCGCCATTGCCCTGGCGTTTGGCCGCGCGGGCGCTGACGTGGTCGTCAACTACCGCGCCAGCGGGGCGCAGGCGGAGCAGGTGGTCGCCGAACTTCAGGGGCTCGGCCGCAAAGCCGTCGCGGTCCAGGCCGACGTGGCGCGCGAGGAGGCGGTGCGTCGGCTCATCGAGGCGACGCTGGCGGGCTTCGATCGCCTCGACGTCCTCGTGAACAACGCCGGGGTCATGGTGCGGGGATCCTTTCTTGAGGTCCCCATTGAGCGCTACGCCGAGATGTTAGCGATCAACGTCACCGGCACCATGCTCTGCAGCTTCCATGCGCTACCCGCCATGATCGAACGCCGCTATGGCCGGATCATCAACCTCTCCTCCCAGCTCGCCACCCTCGGCGCCGTCGGGGGCGGCGGGTTCGCCGCCTACGCCGGGACGAAGGGCGCGATCAACGCGCTCACGAAGGCCTTGGCCCACGAGGTCGGGCCGCACGGGATCACGGTGAACGCCATCGCGCCGGGCTCCATCGAGACCGACATGAGCCGGGACGTGATGACGGAGGAGTTCAAGGCTCGCCGGATCCAGGCGCTGCCGGTGCGCCGGATGGGGACGGTTGAGGACGTGGCCCACGTCGCGGTCTTCCTCGCGTCTGAGGCGTCGGGCTTCCTGACGGGCCAGGTGATCCATGCCAGCGGCGGGCTGGTGATGGGCTGAGGCAGGGTCTTTTGGCTCTTGCGGCCTCGGCTGGACCGGTGTCTAATGTGAACCTACGACAACGCTTCGTGAAGAGGAAGGAGGGCTTGAATGCGAATAACGCGACGGTATCTTTGCCTGCTTCTGATCGGCGGAGTGGCGCTGAGCTGGCTCGCTCCGGGAGCTCTGGCCCAGCAGCGACGCCTCGTCACGATCGCTTCGGGCTGGGTGGTTGGCGTGTACTACCCGCTGGCCGGGGCCATGTCCCGGATCGCGTACAAGGCGAAGGATCTGAACCTCCGGGCGACGGTGGAGTCCTCGGGCGCGTCGGTGGCCAACGCCCAGCTCATCGGGACCGGCGACGCCGACTTCGCCCTCCTCCAGAACGACATCGCCTTTTACGCCTACAACGGCGTCACCCTGGCTGCCTTTCAGGGCAAGCCCGTGAAGAACATGGGCGGGATCTTCGCCATCTACCCCGAGCTGGTCCACGTGGTCGCGACGAAGACCTCGGGAGTCAAGTCGGTGAAGGACCTCAGGGGGAAAAAGGTGGTGCTCGGGCCCCACGGCTCCGGCACCGAGGCCAACGCGATCCAGATCCTTGAGACGTACGGCCTGAGAGAGGGGGATCTTGGCAAGGCCGAGCGGATCGAGGCGGCCGCGGCATCGGATCAGCTCAAGGACGGGCGAGCGGACGCGGCCTTCTTCACCACCGGGCTCGGCTCTGCGGTGATCGTGGACACCTTCATCACCGGCAAGACGACGCTGGTGCCCGTCGTCGGGATGGAGGCTGAGGGGCTCGTCAAGAAGTACCCCTTCTACACGTCAGTGAAGGTTCCGACGAACACCTACAAGGACCAGGGGGAGGCCAGCACCGTGGCAGTGATGGCGATGATGGTGGCGCGGAGCGACCTCGCCGAGGACCTCGTCTACCGGTTCACGAAGGCCATCTTCGACGACCTGCCGCAGTTCCACGCCGCCCACGCCGCGGCCAAGAGCCTGACGCTCGCGACCGCGCTCAACGGGATGCCGATCCCGCTGCATCCCGGGGCCGCCCGGTTCTACAAGGAAAAGGGCGTCTTGAAGTAGTGTCCGGCAGGTCTCGCTGGCTCTGGCGCGCCCTCGTCGGAGGAGCGATCCTCGGCCTTCCGGCGGGGGCGCTGCTGTTTGTTCGGGTGCCCGTCCTCACCGTCCTGGATGCGAAGGTGAACCGGCAGCTCCTCGCCGTTCAGGTCCGCGCCGGCGAGAGTTTCGTCCTCTCCTACCGTCACTCAGTCACCCAGGGGCGGGTTTCGGGGACGTTCGAGGTCGAAGGCGACGGCGCCCTGTGGGTGAGGGAGACGACCTTCAGCTCTCCGGGCCCGGGGCTCCCGGAGCCTCGCCCGGGAGACGCGTACGAGCTTGCCGCGGGGGTGATCCTCCAGCGCAGCGGCGAGCGCGTTCCCGAACTGTCCGTCTTCGTCCACCCGTTCACCGACCACACGCTCGTCGTCAAGGGCCTGACGCTCGCCCTCTCGAAGGAGCTCCCGCCGGGCAGCCTGGTGAAGATCCGCGTCGAGGGCCGGTTCTGGTGGGAGCCGCGGCTGGAAACCTGGCGCCGGAAGCTCGGCGCCGGAAGATAAGGCCGACCTTTCAACGCCCGCGTCACTGCCCAGCCGATTGCCGGGGAAGTCATGCTGAACGCCCCGGGCTGGCTCGAGTGCCCCGGGCCTTGACAGGTCCGTCGTCCCCGCCTTACGCTCCTGCGCGGCGGGGAGTTCCGGGAGCCAGGCGATCCGTGCCAGTGCTGAACGACAGGAGGAACCGCATGCCCAGCGTGGACTACCAGCGGCTCGTGATGCCGATCGGCGAGGCGATCTTCACCCAGCGGTCGATCCGGCGCTTCCGCCCCAGCCCGATCCCCGCGG
>JACQWB010000092.1 GCA_016209385.1 Candidatus Rokuibacteriota bacterium | reverse complement strand
CTCCTCGCCTGCGGCTCGTCGGGAGCCGCTCGGCTCGAACTGCCACGCTCCCTCCCAAAAAGCGACGCTGATCTTACTCCCCCGCGCGAAAGAAAGTCAAGGTCGTTTCGCCGAATCGCCGGCGCTTGAAGGCCTCGAGCGACCCGAGGTGCCCGGGCAGCGCCGCTTTCGTCAGATGCTGGACCACGACCAGGCCACCCGGCGCGAGTAGCGCCCCGTCGGCGAGGCGCGCCAGCGTCTCCCCCGCGAGGCCGCTCGCGTACGGTGGATCGAGGAAGATCGCCTCGAAGCGCGCGCCCTCCCGCCTGAGCAGCTCCACGGCAGCCAGTGCCTCCCGCCTGAGCACGCGCGCCCGGTCCGCAAGGCCGAGCAGCTCAAGGTTTCTGTTGAGCGCGGCCACGGCGGCACGGTCGGTCTCGACGAACACGCACACGGCGCACCCCCGGGAGAGGCCCTCGATCCCAACCGCGCCCGCGCCTGCGAAGAGGTCGAGGAAGCGGGCGCCCGCCAGCCACGGCGCCAGCGTGTCGAGGCATGCGATCCGGACCTGGTCCGCGGTCGGGCGGCTCCTCCGCCCCCTCGGGGCGGTCAGCCGTCGCCCTTTGAACTCGCCGGCGGCGACGCGCACGACCCTCGCTCTAAGGGTCGGCTCCGCCGACCCGCTCGGGTGCCCGCTGAGGAAGCTCGCTCCGCTCGCGCATCTCCGGGCTAGCCCGCGGCGGCCAGGGCGAGCTTGCCGCGCCAGCGCGCGAGCAGCGCTTCGCGGAGCGCACGGTGCTCGGGTTTGACGAGGCTCGGGTCGTCCTCGACGAGCGCGAACGCTTCCTGCCGCGCCTCCTCGAGCACCGGGGCGTCGCGCAGGAGGTCGGCGACGCGAAACTCGGGGAGCCCCGACTGGCGGGTGCCGAAGAACTCGCCGGGGCCGCGCAGCTCGAGGTCGACCTCCGCGATCCTGAAGCCGTCCTGGCTCTCGACCAGGGCCTCGAGCCGCCGGCGGGCGTCGCCGCCGAGGGCGCCAGCGGTCACCAGAACGCAGTAAGACTTCCAGGGCCCGCGCCCAACCCGTCCCCGGAGCTGGTGGAGCTGGGCCAGGCCGAAGCGCTCGGCGTGCTCCACGAGCATCACCGAGGCGTTGGGCACGTCGATCCCCACCTCGATCACGGTCGTCGACACCAGGATCTGGATCGCTCCCGCCTTGAACTCACGCATGACCGCTTCCTTTTCGGCGAAGCTCATCCGGCCATGCAGGAGCCCGACGCGGTGCCGGGAGAAGACCTCGGTCGCGAGCCGCTCCGCCATCTCGCTGGCGGCCTTGAGATCGGTCGCCTCGGATTCCTCCACGAGCGGGTAAACCACGTAGGCCTGCCGTCCCTGGTCCAGTTGCGCCTGGAGGAAGGTATAGATCTGGGCCCGCCTGGCCTCGGCGCGGAGGACGGTGACGACCGGCTGCCGCCCCGGGGGCATCTGGTCGATGACGGAGACGTCGAGGTCCCCGTAGAGGGTCAGGGCCAGCGTCCGGGGGATCGGCGTGGCCGTCATCACCAGGAGGTCCGGGTGCTCGCCTTTGGCGCGCAGCGTCGCGCGCTGGAGCACGCCGAAGCGGTGCTGCTCGTCCACGACGGTGAGCGCGAGCCGATGGAAGGCCACGTGCTCCTGGATGAGCGCGTGGGTCCCCACGAGCACGGAGATCGCGCCCTGCGCCACGGCATCCAGCAGCGCGTCACGCTCCCTGCCCTTCACCCCGGAAGTGAGGAGGGCGACCCTGATGTCGAGGGGCGCGAGCAACTCCCGAAGCGTCAGGAAGTGCTGCTCCGCGAGGATCTCGGTCGGGACCATCAGCGCCGCCTGAAACCCCGCCTCCACGGCGGTCAGGACCGCCAGGGTCGCCACGATCGTTTTCCCCGACCCCACGTCACCCTGGAGCAGCCGGTTCATCGGGAACGGCCGGGCGAGGTCCTGCCTGATCTCTTCCCACACGCGCTCCTGAGCAGGCGTGAGCAGGAACGGGAGCGACGCTCTCAGCCGGGCGGCGAGCCGCCCCGGCGGCCGAATGGCCACTCCCCGCGCCCGCCCCTCGCGGTGGCGTCGGATCGCCAGGCCGAGCTGGAGGAGGAGGAAATCCTCGAACACGAGCCGGCGGCGGGCTGCGGTGAGCACGGCGGCGGCGCGCGGGAAGTGGATGGCCTGGAGGGCCTGCGGGCGCGGCAGAAGCTTTCGTCGCGCGCGAATCGCCTCCGGCAGGTTCTCGGGAGCATGGTCCGCGTAGGACTCGACCACCCGCCAGAGGAGCGCCCGGAGCTGGCGCTGACCGAGCCCTTCGGTCAGGCGATAGATCGGAACGAGGCGGCCCGTATGAATCGTGTCATCGTCCCCTTCCTCCACGATCTCGAAGTCGGGGTGTTGGAGCTGGAGCGGGCCATCCCGGTAGCGGAGCACCTTCCCGTAGAGGATCAAGCGCTGGCCCCGCTTGAGGACCTTGTCCAGGTACGGCTGGTTGAACCAGACCGCGGTGAGGTAGCCGGAGCTGTCGCGGAGGAGCGCCGAGAACGGTGCCTTCGCCCTTCCGCGCGGGGGCGGGCTCAGGCCGACGATGACGCCGGAGCAGGCCTGGGCGCCCCCCGGGGCCAGGGAGCGGAACGGGGTCAGGTGGCTCCGGTCCTCGTGACGGCTGGGGGCGAAGAAGAGCGCGTCCTCCACCGTGACCAAGCCGAGACGGGAGAGGAGGCGGGCCCGCTGGGGGCCGACCCCTTTCAGGTACTGGAGGGAGGTCATCAGGCCTCCGACAGCCTCAGACGGCGGGCGACTCGGTCGCGCCAAGCGGTTGCCCCTCGCCGCGGTTTATGCTATAAAAGTGTGTCGGTCTCAGCAACCCGCTTCCACGCCGTTACCGAGTCGTCCATACGGCATCGCCGTGATTGCAGGGAGCTTCGATGGCGAAGCGGTGTGACATTTGTGGTAAAGGCCCGGCCGTCGGCCACCGGATCAGCCACGCCCATAACCTGACCCGGCGGCGCTGGCTCCCTAACCTGGTGTCGATGCGCGCCTTGGTGGGCGGCCGTCCCCAACGGGTCAGGGTGTGCACGCGCTGCCTCAAGGGTGGAAAGGTAACGAAACTCGTCTGAAAGCGACCCCTCACCCCGCCCTTGCCTCCGGCGGAAGCGGGCAGGGTGAGGGGCGATGAGTGCCGGTGGGAGGCCGCCACCCCCCACCGATGGGTACTGCCGCTTACTTCTTCTTCTTGGCCTTCTTCTTCGCCATTCAGCTCTCACCTCCTTTCTCACCCGTCGCCTGTTAGCGTCTCTTTTTCTTGGCCGCCTTCTTCTTCGCCATGCTCGTATCACCCCCTTTCCGCTCAGTACCCCACCGCCTCCCGTCTCAGGTACTGGGCCTGTTCTCGCCCCCTTCGCTCGTAGCGGAAGAGGTCGACGTAGAGTTGGGGGAGGCAGACGACGGACAGCCCGCCCTTCTCCATCGGCGCGTAGAACACCCCGTGGTCGTAGGGCGCGAGGATGTGGACGTTGCCTTCCCCCTCTCCCGGCCGGAGCCCCAGCGCCCTGGCGAGGGCGGCGGCGTCACCGTCCAGGTAGCAGTGAATCGCCGGGAAGCGAATGTTGGAGGCAACGAGGGCAGCACCCGAGTGAAGGGTGAAGGCGTAACGCCGCCGTTCGGCTTGGGCCCAGGCGGCGATGTCGGCCATCAGCCGTCGCGTGATCCGCTCCGGCGAGAAGAAGGCGGCGACCCCGTTCTGCCGGTACGTGTAGGCCTCGGCCCAGGTGTCCAGGAGTTCGCCGGGCTTGACCAGCCGGATCCGCTGCTGGTCCCCTCGCTCCACCCACGCCAGCTCCTCGAGGCGCTTCACCACGTTGTGCGCGTGGCCGAGGCTCACCCCGGCGGCCTGGGCGAGCTCGCCGAGCCGCCACGCGCGCTGCGGATCCACGAGCAGCACACGAACCACACGCGAGGCGCGCGGGCCGAAGAGCGACTTCAGGGGGCGGGTGGACGGGTGAACGTTCGGTTTTCCTTCCTTCTCGATGTGAACGTTTTCGAAGGCGAGGTAGCAGTTTCCGGAAAGGTCCAGGTACCCGAGCCCGTTCCGCCGGAGGATGGCGGCACTCTCGGGGCTGATGTAGCCCGACACGGCCACGGGGTAGGCCTCGGGAAGCTCCCGGCGGATCTCGTTTAACCGGGTAATGGCCTCCCGGATCTGCTTCGGCTGACCGAGCCCGGCCACCTCGAGAACGAGCGTGTGCTCTTGGTCTTTCATCCGGAATTTAGCAACCAGATCAGGCGGTTGGCTCCCAATCCGGTTGCAGGGAACCTCTTCCCAGCCTCTGGCTGTCGGAAAGAGATCTCGGAGCCGCTGGGCGGCTGATCTTCGGATTTCCTCCCTCTTAAGCATCCTTTCACTTGCACCATACGTTTCAACATCTGCTGAAACGTTAGGAGAAGATGAAACCCTTGTCAAGCAAAAAACTTCGGGCCGGGAATCCGGTTTGATCAGGACGGAAATGAGGTCACCGAAACCGCGGTTCGGAAGGTGCCTAGAACACCGGCGCGCTCGGACGCACACTCGGAAGAAACGGACTATTCGTCCTCGGCTTCTTCGATCTCTTCCATCCGCGCGTCGTCGAGACCGAAGTAGTGGCCGATCTCGTGAATGACGACGTCGCGCACCAGCTCGACCATCTCCTCCGAGTCTTCGCAGTCCTCCTCGATCGGGCCCTGATAGATCGTGATCGTGTCGGGGAGGACGTTCCCGTACGACGAGTCCCGGTGCGTGAGATCGATGCCCCGATAGAGACCGTAGAGCGTGTCGGGGGGCTCGATCTCCATCTCGGCGAGGGTCTCCGGATCCGGCCAGTTTTCGACGACGACGGCGATGTTCTTGAGCTTCCGCTTGAAACGGCGGGGGAGCGACCGGAGGGCCTCCTCGACTAGGGCTTCGAACTCGGCTCGGGTCATGGGCACGGATCTGGGGCGACGTCCGGCCGACGGAGCGAGGGTTGGTCGGGCTCAGAGCCCCCGGACGCGCTCGACGTTGATGACGTCCTTGACCTCGCGGATGGCCTGCAAGATCCCCTGGAGCTGGGCGAGGTCAGCGACCTCGACGACGAAGTGGTTGATCCCCTTCCGGTCCTCGGTGACCGTCACTTCGGCCTTGGTGATGTTCCCGTGCTTCGAGGAGATGGCCGCAGAGATCTCGGCCAGGAGCCCCGGGCGATCGCGCCCGATGTATACCGCGATCTTGACCGGACGGGTGGCCGGCTCGGCGACGTCCCACTCGACGCTGACCATGCGCTCCTTGTCGAGGACCTGGCGGGCCACGGTCAGACAGTCGCGCGTGTGCACCGTGAGGCCGCGGCCGCGCGTGATGAACCCCACGATGTCGTCCCCGGGAACCGGCGCACAGCACCTGGCGAAGCGGACCAGGAGGTCCTCCACGCCGCGGATCTTCACGCCCCCCGCCGGCCTAGCGGGCTTGGCCACCTTGGCGGGCTTGACCTCGTGAGCGCGCTCGGTTTCCAGAACTTCTCCGGGGGCCAGCCTGCCGAACACCTGGTGGACCGACGTCTTGCCGTAGCCGATCGAGGCCAGGAGCTCCTCCACGGAGGGGAAGCCCAGATCAGTCAAGAGCCGCCTCATCTCCTCGGAGGCCAGCAGGTTCGCCGGCGACAGGCGGTACTTCTTCGCCTCCCGCTCGAAGAGCTCCCGCCCGAGCGCCAGCGAGCGCACGCGCTCCTCCGCCTTGAGCCACTGGTTAATCTTGGATCGAGCGCGCGAGGACTTGACGATCTTCAGCCAGTCGCGGCTCGGGTGCTGGGTGGGCGAGGTGACGATCTCGACGATGTCGCCCTGACGGACCGTGTAGCGGAGCGGGACCAGCTTCCCGTTGACCTTGGCCCCCACACAGTGGTGGCCCACCTCGGTGTGCACGGCGTAGGCGAAGTCGATCGGGGTGGCGCCCTCGGGGAGGGCCTTGACGTCGCCCTTGGGGGTGAACACGTAGACCTCATCCGGGAAGAGGTCCACGCGGACCGACTCCATGAACTCGCGCGGGTCCTTCAGCTCCTGCTGCCACTCCATCAGCTGGCGAAGCCAGAGAAAGGCGCTGTCGAACTTGTCCTGCTCGCTCCTGCGCTCCTTATACCGCCAGTGGGCGGCGATCCCCTCCTCCGCGACCCGGTGCATCTCCCAGGTGCGGATCTGGATCTCGACCGGATCTCCCTTGGGCCCGATGACCGTGGTGTGGAGGGACTGGTACATGTTCACCTTCGGCATCGCGATGAAGTCCTTGAACCGCCCCGGCACGGGCTTCCAGAGCGAGTGAATCACCCCCAGGATGCCGTAGCAGTCCCGGACCGTGTTGACGATCACGCGGACCGCGGTGAGGTCGTAGATCTCGTCGAACTCGCGCCCCTGGTCGTGCATCTTCTTCCAGATCGAGTAGAAGTGCTTGGGGCGACCGCGTATCTGGGCCTCGATCCCCACCTCGCGGAGCTTTCGCTCCAAAATGGCGATGACCTGGTTGATCTCCGCCTCCCGCTCGAGGCGCCGCTTGGCCACGCGCTTCTGGAGGTCGATGTAGTCTTCGGAGTGGAGGGCGCGGAGGGCCAGGTCCTCCAGCTCGGCCTTGACCTTGGACATGCCGAGCCGGTGGGCGAGCGGCGCGTAGATGTCCAGGGTCTCCTGCGCCACCTTCGCCCCCCTCTCCGGGGGGAGGTAGTCGAGCGTGCGCATGTTGTGGAGCCGGTCGGCGAGCTTGATCATCAGCACCCGGAGATCCCGGGCCATCGCGACCAGCATCTTGCGGAAATTCTCGGCCTGGCGCTCCTCCCGCGACGAGAAGGCCAGCTTGCCGATCTTGGTGACGCCGTCGACCAGCTCGGCGATCTCGGGGCCGAACTCCCGGGCCAGGTCTTCCTTGGTCGTCTGGGTGTCCTCGAGGACGTCGTGGAGGAGGCCCGCCGTGATCGTCGTGGTGTCCATCTTGAAGTCGGCCAGGATGGCGGCCACCTCCATCGGGTGCGAGACGTACGGCTCGCCGGAGGCCCGCTGCTGGCCCCGGTGCGAGAACTCAGAGAAGTGGTAGGCGCGCCGGAGCACTTCCAGGTCGGCGCCCGGCTGGTACTTGGGGATCTCCTCGATCAAGCTCTCTAAGCGCGTCAATCCAGGCCCTCGCGCGGTTGACCTTTAATAATGCCATAAAATCACGCGGTTGCCACGGATCTTTTGGACCCCCGGACGGGCAGCACCTCCCGGGGAGGGGGGCTCACGGAACGTGCGGGATTCGCTCGGGGCGATCAGGCCTTGGCGACGGCCTTCTTCGGCCGCCGGGCGCGGGCTTCGGCCCAGGCCATCCAGTCCACGATGAGGGCCCCGGCGATGTAGATGGTCGAGTAGGTGCCGGTGATCACGCCAACCGTGAGCGCGAAGGCGAAGTCCTCCAGGACCTTGCCGCCGAAGAAGAGGAGCACCCCCGTGGCCATGAACGTCGTCAGCGCGGTCAGCACGGTCCGCGAGAGGGTCTGGTTGATCGCGGTGTTCATCTGCTCCGCGAAGGGGATCCCCTTCCGCACGCCCTTGCCCCGGTTCTCGCGGAGCCGGTCGTAGGCGACGATGGTGTCGTTGACCGAGTAGCCGATGATCGTGAGGAAGGCGGCGAGCACGGGGAGCGAGATCTCCCGCTCGGTGAGCGACATGGCGCCCATGGAAACCAGCACGTCGTGGAACACGGCCACGATGGCGGTGACCCCGCCCTTGAAGTCGAACCGGATGGCGATGTAGATCAGGATCCCCACCAGGCTGGCGAAGACTGCGTAGACCGCCTGAATCTGAAGGTCGCGGCCGACCTGAGGCCCCACGAACTCGACCCGCCGGATCTCGGCCTTCCCGAGCTGTGCCTCCGCGGCGAGCGCACCCTCGACGCGGCGCGTCACCTCCTCGGCGGGCACGTCGAGGAGGGGGAGCCGGAAGATGAACTCTCTCGGATCCCCGAACTCCTGGATCACGCTCT
The DNA here is from genome assembly GCA_016209385.1 of Candidatus Rokuibacteriota bacterium. Lineage (NCBI taxonomy): Bacteria > Candidatus Rokuibacteriota > Candidatus Rokuibacteriota bacterium. The sequence goes on along the minus strand of JACQWB010000092.1, from coordinate 13,402 downwards.
CGCCGAGCTTGATCCGGTCGAGCGCGGTCCGGATCACGTCGATCGGCGCGGCCTTGTCGAAGCGGACCTGGATGAGGGTACCACCCGAAAAGTCGATCCCGTACCGGAGCCCGCCTTTCACGGCCACCGAGAGGAGACCGATGGCGATGAAGACCGCCGAGAGGAGGTACGCCCACCGGCGCCGGCCGATGAAGTCGAAGTCGGAGTCTCTGAAGAGTTGCCACATGGGCTAGATCGAGAGGGACTGGAGCCGCCGCCGGCCCATGTAGAGCAGGTCGAAGACGAGCCGCGTGAAGAACACGGCGGTGAACAGGCTGGCGAGGATGCCGATGGCGAGCGAGACGGCGAAGCCCCGGACCGGGCCGGTCCCGAACTGGTAGAGGATCGCGGCAGAGACGAGCACGGTGATGTGGGTGTCCACGACGGTCCTGAACGCCCGGGAGAAGCCCGCGTCGATGGCAGCCCGCACCGTCTTGCCGGCGCGGAACTCCTCGCGGATCCGCTCGAAGATCAGGATGTTGGTGTCCACGGCCATGCCGATCGTGAGCGCGATCCCCGCGATCCCGGGGAGCGTCAGGGTGGCGTGGAAGCCGGCCATGGTGGCCAGCAGGATCAGGAGATTCAGGCCGAGGGCGACATCCGCGACGAGGCCGGAGAGCCGGTAATAGACCAGCAGGAAGGCGAACACCACCAGCGACGAGGCGATGATCGCGATCATTCCCTGGCGGATCGAATCGACCCCGAGCGATGGCCCGACGCTCCGCTCTTCCAGGATCGCCACCGGCGCCGGGAGCGCCCCCGCCCGGAGGACGATGGCCAGGTCCGTGGCTTCCTCGACGGTGAACCCGCCGGTGATCTGGGCGTTGCCGGAGGGGATCCGCTCGCGGATGACCGGCGCCGAGTAGACGTTGCCGTCGAGGATGATCGCGAGCCGCCGCCCCACGTTCTGGTCGGTAACCTCGCCGAACACCCTCGCGCCGGTCTTGTTCAGCTCGAGGGAAACGTACGGCTCGCTCGTGGTCTGGTCGATGGACACGCGGGCCATGGCGAGGTCCGCGCCGGTGAGGAGGGTCTTCTTCTTCAGCACGAAGGGGGCCCTGCGTTCCTCCTTCGTCTTCCGATCGACGACGCGCTGCCAGAGCACCTCGGAGCCGTCGGCGGGACCATCCCGCAGCGCTCGCTCCACGTCCGCCGTGTCGTCCACGAGCTTGAACTCCAGGAGGGCGGTCTTGCCGATGAGCGCCTTCGCCCGCTCGGGATCCTTGACGCCGGGGAGCTGGACCAGCATCCGGTTCTCCCCCTGCCGCTGGATGGTCGGCTCAGCGACGCCGAACTGGTCCACGCGGTTTCGGATCGTCTCGAGCCCCTGGCGGACGGCGAGGTCCCGCATCGCCGCCGCCTCGCGCTCCTTGAGGCCCAGCACGATCCGTCCCGCCGCCTGGTCCGCGCTCCTCCGCTCGAAGGCCTGGAACTCGCCGAGCACCGTCAGGGCGCTGCTCCAGGCCTGAGGGTTGGCGAGCTGAAGCACCAGCTCTGAGACCCCCTGCCGGTTGAGTTGAGCCACACCGACACCCTTCCGCTCGAGAGTGGCGCGAAGGTCTGAGGCGGCGCGCTCGACCTGGGCCTCCAGGGCCTTGTCTACTTCCACGCCCAGCACGAGGTGGATCCCGCCCTGCAGATCGAGACCGAGATTCAGGGTCGCCGGGAGGCGGCCGCGACGGCCAGGGTCCGAAAGCCGCGGTCCGTAGAGGTATTCACGGAGACCCGGCGGCGGGTAGAGGTAGACTACCGATCCGACGATCACGACCAGGACGATGGCGATCCGGAGCCAGAGGTGCCTGCGCATGGCCACGCCCGCCCGCTACGCGTCCTTGCCGGACTCGGTGACGACGACGCGGTTGATCGCGCCCCGGTCGACCTCCACCTTGACCTGGTCGGCGATCTTCAGGACCGCCGTGTGCTCGTTGAGACCGACGATCGTGCCGTGGAGGCCGCCCGTGGTCACCACCCGGTCGCCCTTCCTGAGGCTGCCCAGCATCCGGTCGCGGTCCCGGCGCTGCTTCTGCTGCGGCCGGATGAGGAGAAAGTAGAAGATCGCGAAGATGGCCGCGAAGAAAAGGATCTGGGTGACGGCCGCGGACGCGCCACCGCCGGGTGCCTGGCCAGCGGCGTACGCGAGGTCGGCGGCATAGGCGAGATCCATGCGTCAGGCCTCCGTGTCTGCCAGAGTCTCGGGCGAGCCGCCTTCGCATGATACCCCATACCGCGCCAAAAACCGAGCCCTGACTGTTTGAAACGTCCCCTCCGCGATCGCCGCGCGCAGCCGGGCCAGCAGGGTCTCGTAGAAGTGGAGGTTGTGGAGGGAGAGGAGGCGGGGCGCGAGGAGCTCCCGGGCGAGGTAGAGATGGCGCAGGTAGGCGCGCGAGAAGGTGCGGCACGTGTAGCAGCCACACTCCGGATCGGGCGAATCGAGGTCGCTGGCGTACCGAGCGTTCTTGATGGTCACGACACCGGCGCCGGTGAACAGCTGCCCGTTGCGGGCGTTCCGGGTGGGGAGGACGCAGTCGAATAGGTCCATGCCCCGCGCCACCGCTTCCACCAGGTCCGGCGGCTTCCCCACGCCCATCAGGTAGCGCGGCCTGTCAGCGGGCAGGAGCCCACCCGCCAGCTCGATCAGGTCCAGCATGAGCGGCTTGGGCTCGCCGACCGCCAGCCCGCCGACCGCGTAACCGTCGAAGCCGAGCGCGCCGATCTCCTCGACCGCGCGACGGCGGAGGTCCGCGTACACCCCACCCTGAACGATCCCGAAGAGCGCCTGGCGCCCGCTGCCCGGGTGGACCGCCCGGGCCCGCGCCGCCCAGCGGAGCGTGAGCGCCAGCGAGCGCTCGGTCTCGGCACGCGAGGTCGGCTGGGCGAGGCACTCGTCGAGGGGGTGCACGATGTCGGCGCCGAGCGCCTGCTGGATCTCGATGGAAAGCTCAGGCGTGAGGATGCGCTCCGAGCCATCGAGGTGGGAGCGAAATCTCACCCCTTGGTCCGACACCTTCCGGAGCCGAGCCAGGCTGTAGACCTGAAACCCGCCAGAATCCGTCAGGATCGGCCCCTCCCACGCCATGAACCGATGGAGCCCGCCCAGGTCGCGGATGACCGCGTGCCCCGGGCGGAGCCATAGGTGGTAGGTGTTGGCCAGGACGATCTGGGTCCCGATGGTCTTGAGGTCGTCCGGAGTCAGGCCCTTCACGCTCCCCTGAGTCCCCACCGGCATGAAGGCCGGCGTCTGGACGGCGCCATGAGGGGTCGTGAGCCGTCCGAGGCGCGCGGCTCCGTCGGTCTTGAGAACTTCGAACTTGACCGCAGTCATAGGCGCCCCCGCCGGGCCGAGAACCGAGCAGCCCTAGGACGCAGGGAGGAGCCGACCGCAGGCGTATGCTGTTGTACGTTGAGGATCGGCGACGACTGAGGACGACGGGATGCGACGGTTATCGGCACGGCGGTCACAGGACGAGCATGGCGTCGCCATAGGAGTAAAAGCGATAGCCCGCGGCCTCGGCGTGGCGGTAGGCGGCCAGGACCAGCTCCCGTCCGGCGAACGCGGAGACGAGCAGGAGGTGCGTGTAGCGCGGGAGGTGGAAGTTCGTGATCAGGGCGTCAACGACCTTGAAGGCGTGGCCCGGGTAGATAAAGAGGTCGGCGAAGCCCGAGACCGGCGACACGCGGCGGTTCGGGTCCGAGGCCCACTCGAGAGCGCGGACGACCGTGGTGCCGACGGCGACCACGCGGCGCCCATCGCCCCTGGCGCGGTTGACCGCCCTCGCGACGGCTTCTGTCACTGCCACCTGCTCGGCCGGCATCGGATGCTTCTCCACCTCTGCCGCTCGGATCGGGCGAAAGCTCGCCGGCCCCGCGTGAAGGGTCAGCGCGTGGACCTCCACCCCGCCAGCCCTGAGCTGATCCATGAGCGCCGGCGTGAAATGGAGGCCCGCCGTCGGAGCCGCGAGGGAGCCGTCGTGGCGGGCGTAGACGGTCTGGTAGCGCTCCCAGTCCTCGGCGCCAGGCTTCCGGTGGCGGCGGATGTAGGGCGGCAGAGGCGGCAGCCCGTGGCGCTCGAGGAAATCGCGGGCCGAGCCGACGCCGGACACCTCGACGACGCGGCGGCCTTCCGCGCCCGCCTCGACAACTCGCGCCTCAACGTCCGCGAGCACGATGACCGCGCCCGGACGGCAGCGCTTGGCAGGGCGGGCGAGGACCTCCCATCGGCCCGGGGCCAGCTCCCTGAGGAACAACAGCTCCACCTGGGCCCCGCCCGGGAGCGTCCCCGGCAGGCGTGCCGGGATGACGCGCGAATCGTTCACCACCAGGCAGTCCCCTGCGCGCAGCAGCGCCGGCAGCTCCGCAAACACGCGGTCCTCCCACCGACCCGTCGCGCGATCGAGGACCAGGAGGCGCGAGGCGTCCCGACGTTCCGCGGGATACTGAGCGATCCGATCAGGGGGAAGCTCGTAGTCGAACAACGCTAGATCCATTCCGGCCTCGCCTCGTGAGTGTCGTCGCCTGCGGCTCCTCCGGACTCCCTCGGCTCGAACATCCAACTCGGGCCTCGCCTCGTGACGGGCCTGCCTCACGGCATGGCCGACGCCCCTCGGCTCGAATATCAAGTCGAGTCTCAAGCCAGGCGCGCGGGCTGTCAAGCGGACTCCCCCAGGCGCCCGGACCGCGGTTGTCGCCCGCGGCGCAGCGGCGGTAGAATCGCCGACGTGGATGTTCGAGCCGAGGGGCTCCCGACGAGCCGCAGGCGTGGCAGTTCGAGCCGAGACGCTTCGGCGCCGGCAGCTGTATCGCCGGCGCCAGCGACGAGGCGAGGCCGGGGTGAATAGGCCACGAGGCGAGGGCTGAGATGACGACTTCCAGTCCGGAGCCGGTGACGCTCGTTCAGGCGGAATCCGCCGAAGACCTCGTACGCGCTCGCGAGCTGTTCGTCGAGTACGCGGCGTCGCTCGGGCTCGATCTCTCGTTTCAGGACTTCGCGCGGGAGCTGCGGGACCTCCCCGGAGACTACGCGCCACCGCGCGGCCGCCTCCTCCTGGCCGTTCCGGACGCCCAGCTCGCCGGATGCGTGGCGCTGAGGCCACTCGCGGACGACGCGTGCGAGATGAAGCGGCTCTACGTGAGGCCGGCGTTTCGAGGCATGGGGCTCGGCAAGCGGCTGGCCACCGCCGTCATCGACGAGGCGCGCCGGATCGGCTACCGGCGGATGCGGCTCGACACGCTTCCGTCGATGACCGAAGCGATCGCCCTCTACGAGGCGCTCGGCTTCAGGCGGATCGAGCCGTACCGCTATAACCCCGTCGAGGGCGCGATCTTCCTGGAGCTCTCGTTGAGGTGACGCGCTAGCCGCGTGTCGGAGTAATGCCCTTCGAGCGCGGGCTTCGCCCGCGCAAGCGATTCCCTGGGGGAGGCCTCGGAGGGGGCCGTCGAGACCCCCTCCGATTGGGCTAGCCGATCTTGCTCCCCGGTGTCACGGGAGAATCCGGGCGGAGGAGCACGACCTCTCCGCGCTCGGTGTAGGCACCCATCACGAGCAGTTCCGAGACGAAGGGCCCCACCTGCTTCGGCGGGAAGTTCACCACGCAGACGACCTGGCGGCCGATCAGCTCCTCGACGCGGTAGCGGTGGGTGAGCTGGGCGCTCGAGCGCTTGACGCCGAGCGGGCCCAGGTCCACCCAGAGCCGATACGCGGGCTTCTTGGCCTCGGGAAACTCCTTGGCGTCCACCACGACGCCGACCCGCATGTTCACCTTCTCGAAGTCGCTCCACGCAATCGTCTTCACGGGAGGCTCGAGAATGTCGCGCCCGGGTAGTAGAACTTCAGGATCTGGCGGTAGCGGTGCCCCTGCTCAGCCATGGCCTTGGCGCCCCACTGGCTGAGCCCCACGCCATGGCCGTACCCGCGACCGACGAAGCGGGCATACTTGCCGTCTACGGCGACAGCGAAGAAGGTGCTCTTCAGGCTGTCGTTGCCGACGAGACGCCGAAAATCGGTGCCCCTGAGCACCGCGGTCCCCCGGGTCCCATGAACGGCCAGGCGCACCACGCGGAGCGAGGGCCCGCGCTCCAACACCTCGATCCGCACGACGCTGCCCACCGCGACGCCTCCCTTCCTGAGGAGGTCGGTCAGCTGCGAGAGCGGCAGGTCCAGGCTCCAGGAGTAGTGGGGCGAGGTCCCCGAGAAGTCGTCGCGCACGGGCTTGAGGGCCGGCATGTTGTTCGCCTCGAAGACCCGCCGCGGATCCTCCGTGTGGCCGCCGCTCTCGGTGTGGTAGAAGGCCGGGAAGAGCTGCCCCTCCCAGAGGAGGACTTCGCCCTCCGTCTCCTTCACCGCGAACCAGACCGGCGAAGCCGGGGGCACGCGACCGGCGTACTGCTGGTGGGCGGTCGTGGCAACCAGGTGAAAGGGTTTGGCGACGTTGAGCTTCCGGTGATAGGCGGCGTACGTCCGCGCGACGACCGCCTGGGCTTTGAGCATCTCGAGGGGCCACCTGTCCGAGGCCTCGGCCCTGAGCACGCCGACCAGGTACTCCTCGAGGGGAAGCTCGTTGACCACCGCGAGCCCGCCGCCGTTTCTCAGGATCTCGAGAATTCCAGGATACTCGCGCCCGTTCACCCTCAGGCCGCGACTCCCCTCGGGTCGGAGCCGCACCGCCTGGAGGCGGCGGCCTTCTGCTTCCACGCCGCCATCTTTCAGCGCCGCGCGGACCTTTGACAGGAGTCCGTTAACCACGGGCCTGTCGGCGAGATCGGTGACGCGTATCGGGCCACCGCTGACCTCGACGCTTAGGACGCCGTCGGCCACTGCGATCCTGATGAGCCCGTCGGCGAGGGCAGGCGTCGCGCCGACAGCGAAAAGGGCGAGCAGCGTCAGCGGGAGGAGACGCCTCAGCGGCGCCAGAAGAAGGAGAGGAGCAGCGTCAGGACGATCGACATCACGATGGACGTCGTGAGAGGGAAGTAGAAGCTCCAGTTCCCGCGCTGGATGTAGATGTCGCCGGGCAGTCGTCCGATCCATGGAATCTTTCCGCCTACGTTCCCCAGCAAGATCAGGATTCCCCCCAGAACTATCATGAGGACCCCGAAACTCACGAGAAATTTCCCGAGGCCGCCGAGCCCGAAGCTGGCGGGGTCGAACACGATGGGGTCCTCCTACAGCGGAAGCTGCCCCTGAGGGCCGGGGCTCGTCGGGACTGGGTAGTTCAGGTGGCTGTAGGCCTGGGGCGTCGCCCGGCGCCCGTTAGGGCTCCGGACCAGGAAGCCGATCTTCAAGAGGTAGGGCTCGACCATCTCCGCCAGGGTCTCGGCCTCGTCGTTGATCGTGGCCGCTACCGCCTCGATCCCCACGGGCCCGCCGCCGTACTGCTCGATGATGGCTTTCAGGAAGCGCTGATCCAGCCGGTCGAGCCCCCGGGAATCCACGCCCTCGCGCTCCAGGGCGTCCTCAGCCACCACCCGGGTGATCACGCCGTCTCCCTTGACCTGGGCGTAGTCCCTCACGCGGCGCAGCAGGCGGTTCGCGATCCGGGGCGTTCCCCGCGAGCGCCCCGCGATCTCGCGGCTCCCCTCCGGCTCCACGGGCGCGCCCAGGATCGACGCCGAGCGCGCGATGATCTGGCAGAGCTCGTCCTCCGAGTAGAAGTCGAGGTGGTGGAAGATCCCGAAGCGGTCCCTGAGCGGCGACGAGAGCATGCCCGGCCGCGTGGTCGCCGCGACGAGCGTGAAGGGCCGGAGCGCGTAACGGAGGCTGCGGGCGTGGAGGCCCTTGTCGATGACGAAGTTGACGACGAAGTCCTCCATCGCGGGGTAGAGGAGCTCCTCCACCTGGCGCGGGAGGCGGTGGACCTCGTCGATGAAGAGGACGTTGCTGGCGTCGAGGTTGGTGAGGATCCCCATCAGGTCGGCGCCCCGCTCGAGGGCGGGCCCCGACGTCGCCACGATCTGGGTCTCCATCTCGTTGGCGAGGATGTGGGCCAGGCTCGTCTTCCCGATCCCGGGCGGGCCGTAGAGGAGGACGTGGTCCAGGGTCTCCCCGCGCGCCCGGGCGGCCTGGATCGAGACCCGCAGGCTCTCGACGGCCTCCCGCTGACCGACAAACTCGTCCAGGCGCTGCGGCCGGAGCTGGCGCTCGACCTGCACCTCCTCGGGCAGCGCCAGGCGGCTCAGGATCCTCGCCTCATCCATTCAGCCCTCGCCTCGTGAGGGTCGGCTCGAACTGCCACCCCTGCGGCTCGTCGGGAGCCCCTCGGCTCGAACATCCACTCGGGCCTCGCCTCGTGGCTCTCCTCGCCTGCGGCTCGTCGGGAGCCCCTCGGCTCGAACATCCATCCCGCTGTCCCTCAACCGCTCGCATTGTAACCTCAACCGAGCCCGTTTCGGACCCTCTAAGAGGTCACCCTCCAATGAACGAGCGAGCCGACGCGGCGAGGCGCCGAGCCGAGTACGGATGTAAGGCCAGGGCGAGGTTTGGGATGGGGCCGGGAATCCGATGGCGGCCCCTGAGGTTCACGCGAGGGGGTTTTCCCAGCGAAGCCCGGGGAATCGGGCAAAGTCCCCATCGGTTGAGCAGAGAATCAGGCCGTGCTCGACGGCGAGCGCGGCCAGATGCGCGTCAGCGACGAGGTTCGGCCGTTGTGCCGACGTCTCGATGAGCCGTCCCAGTACCTCGCGGTGGCTTTCGGTGGGCTGAGGGATCCAGGCCGGCGGTCGGTCGAGCCACTCCTGAACCTGCCTCCACGCATCGGGGATGGGCCGTGGGCGCTCGAAGACCCGCGGGTTAGCGACGAGCCTGATAAAGCTGAAGAGGCTCGGCCACGGGAGCCCGACCGGCGCGGTTCCGTTCAAGCGCTCGTCGAGCCAGGCCCGCGCCGTCTCGTGCTGCGGCAAGCTACTCGTGGTCGCGTAAACGAGAAGGTTCGCGTCGACGAGAATCACCGGAAGGCCCTGCCTTCCGCGATGTCAAGCACCTCAGCGACGTCGTCGACGTTCCCCACGAGGCAGCGACCCAAGTCCACGCCGGGCGTACAATAACCGACGGATGGTCGGGGCTGCTCGGTCATCCGGCGCAGCCCTTCACGGAGCGCCTGGTTGACGACCTCCTTGAGGCTCTGCTTCCGACGGGCGAGAATCCGCCTGAGCAGAGCTGCGACATCCTCGTCGAGCGTCAGCGTCGTTCTCATTGAGGCTATTATAGGGGTTGATGTATTGATGTCAATTGTTTGATGTTAGATACACCTACTTCGGCGGACTGCCGATTTATGCGGCCCAACCCACTATTACCAGGTTCTGAGGACGAACCTTGAAATTCCGAGGTCCAGAAGATCTGCTGGACGTGATCGAGACGAAGGGCCGTGAAGTCACGGAGGTGCTGAAGGCGCTGCGCGCTCCAGCCGCCGCTGGCTTAGGCGTTTCTCCCGTGTATCCGTAGCGGGACATTGACGAGCGGGGAGCGCCTGGCTACAGTGTCAGCGAGGTAGGCGATGAGCGAACCGACGATCCAGACGCAACGGCTGAGCCGCGTCGAGTATGAGCGGATGATCGAGGCCGGCATCCTCGACGAGGACGCGCGGATCGAGCTGCTCGAGGGGCAGCTCGTCGTCCGCGAGCCGCAGGGAAGCCCGCACGCCACCGCGATCCAGCTTGCCGCCGAGGCGCTCCGGGTCGCCTTCGGGCCGGGCTGGAGCGTGCGGGTCCAGCTCCCTCTGGCTCTCGATGAGCATTCCGAGCCGGAGCCCGACGTCGCCGCGGTGCCTGGCGCGCCGAGGGACTACCGGGAGGCGCACCCCTCCCGGCCGGTCCTTGTCGTCGAGGTCGCCGGGGCGAGTCTGGGCCTCGATCGCACCGTGAAGGCCGGGCTCTACGCGCGGGCTGGCGTGCCGGACTACTGGATCGTCAATCTGGTCGATCGGGTGCTTGAGATCCGGAGAGAGCCAGCGGCGAGCGATTTACATCCGCTCGGCTGGGACTATCGCCTCGTCACGGTCCTGGAGCCAACGGCCGCGGTCTCGCCGCTGGCGGCGCCCACGGCAGAAATTTCCGTCGCCGATCTCCTACCGTAGCGCGTACGTTCCCCTCTCAGCCCTTCCGTCCCCGGTAGATCTCGTCGAACAGCTCCTCGGGCGTCTGGATCCCCGGCCGGCGGCGGAGCGCCTCGGTGATGAGCTGGCCCGCCTCGCTCGGCCGGTGGCCGAGCTGCTTGACCAGCACCTCCCAGACCAGGCTCTTCACGCTCTCCTCGTCGGCGGCGGCCTCGGGTCCCGGCTCGGGCTCCGGCGCCCCCGGCTCCTTCATCAGCGCGAACTTGGCCACCTTGGTCTGGAGCTGGGCGACGATGTTCTTGGCCTTCTGGGGGCCGATGCCGGGGAGCCGCCGCAGGTACTTCTCGTCCTGGCGCGCGATGGCGGCTGCCAGGTCGGCGACCGGCACGGTCAGCGAGCGCGCGGCGACCAGCGGGCCGATGTCCTTGACCGTGATCAGCTTCTCGAAGAACTCCTTGTCCAGCTCGGAGAGAAAGCCGATCAGGACGGGGCGCGGCTGGTCGCGCGTCGCGTGGTAGTAGATCACGAGCTGGAGCTCGCTCGCCCCGTCCCCGTCGTCGGCCACGGCCTGGCTGATCGCCCTGAGCGCGACCGGCGGGAGAATCACCTCGTAACCGACGCCCGCGGACTCCACGATCACCCGATCCTCCAGCTTCCGCCTGAGCCTGCCCCTGAGGGAGGCGATCATCGCGGCGGGCGGCCGAGCGCCCTCGAGAGACCGGTGGCTGCAAGCCCGAGAGCGTCGGCCACGTGGGACGGGCGAGGCAGCTCGGCCAGGCCGAGGAGCCGTTGGACCCCGCGCTGGACCTGAGCCTTGGACGCCGACCCGTTGGCCGCCACCATGCGTTTGACCTCGGCGGGAGCGAGCGGCACCACCGGGACCTCACGCTCGCGGGCCGCGAGACAGATCACCCCCCGCGCGTGACCCATCAGGATCGCGGTGCGGGGAAACTTGTACTCGCTGTAGAGATCTTCGACCGCGAGGAGCGTCGGCGCGAAGCGGTCGAGAAGCTGGAGAACGGCGTCGTGCAGGGCTTTGAGCCGTCCTTCGAGAGGGGCGGTTTTGGGGGTAGCGATCAGGCCGGCGTCCACGACGACGAACCCGGCGCGCCCGGCCTCCAGCACGCCGTAACCCGTCTCGACGAGGCCCGGGTCCACCCCCATGACCCGGAGCCCCACCGCCGGGTCAGGCAGCAGAGATGGCCTCCATGACCTCGTCCGGAATGTCGTAGTTGGCGTAGACAGCCTGGACGTCGTCGTCCTCCTCCAGCGTCTCCATCAGCCGCAGAACCTGCTGGGCGTCCTTACCCTCCACGCGGACCGTGGAGAGCGGTACCAGGGTCACCTCAGCCTCCAGCACCGGTACGCCCCGCTGCTCGAGGGCCTGACGCACCTTCTCGATTTCATCAGGATGCGTGGCGATCTCGTAAGCTTTTTCGACGCGACGCATGTCGGCGGCGCCGACCTCCAGGGCGATCGTCAGCAGATCGTCTTCGCCGATCCGGCCGGCATCCACCTGGATCAGGCCCTTCCGCTCGAACATCCAGCTCACGCACCCCATGCTGCCCAGGTTGCCCCCGTGCTTCTCGAAAAGGTGACGGACCGCCGCTCCGCTCCGGTTCTTGTTGTCCGTCAGGGCCCGCGCCATGATGGCTACCCCCCCGGGACCGTACCCCTCGTAGGTGACCTCCTCGAAGCTCTCGCCGGGGAGCTCCCCGGTCCCTTTCTGGATCGCCCGCTTGATGTTCTCCGCGGGCATGCTGGCAGCCTTGGCGGCCTCGATGGCGGCCTTGAGCCGCATGTTGACCTTCGGGTCGCCGCCCCCGGATCGCGCGGCGACCGTGATCTCGCGGATCAGCTTGGTGAAGAGCTTCCCGCGCTGCTGGTCGGTCTTGGCCTTCTTCCGCTTGATCTGAGCCCAACGCGAATGACCCGACATCGGCCCTCACCCCCTCTCGGCGGCAATCGCCGCCTTCAAGCGCTCGACGCGGGCGACCCGCGCCTGCCGGCGGACCAGCGCAGCCTCCCAGCGCCGCTGCTCCCCCGGCCCCTCGGGCGTGAAGAACGGGACCGGCTCGGGCTCGAGATCGCGCCCCAGGTGAACGAAGGTCAGGAACGCCGTGCAGGTGTGCCGGACCTCGCCGGTCAACGGCGCCTCGGCGAGCACCTTGACCCCCACCTCCATCGAGGTCCGCCCCACGTGGTTCAGCCCGGCCTTGAGCACGATGATATCGCCTACGCGCAGCGGCGAGTAGAAGTCGAGAGCATCCATGGAGGCCGTCATCACGAAGCCCCGCGTGTAGCGAACGCACAGGATTCCCCCCGCCTCGTCGATCCCCATCAGGAGCTTGCCCGGGAACATGAAGTTGCCGAAGAGGGCCTCCTCGGGGAGAACGACCCGCGTGGACTCGAACCGCCAGCGCGGCGGATTCGGCTCGTCCTGCACCTCCTTGATCCGCTCGGCCTTCAGCCCGAACCGCGCCACGCGCTCCTCGCGGCGCTTCCGCGCAGTCTCGACCAGGTTCGCCTCCTCCGCCCCGCGCGGCTCGATCTTGTCCGCCACCGGGCGGGGCCGGGCCTGCTCGTCCACGCACACGAAGACCAGGTGCGAGCTGAGCGTGACCGCGCGCTCGCCGGTGGCCGGGTTCTCCGCATAGACGCGGACCCCCACCTCGAGAGACGTCCGGCCGACGTACTCGACCTGGGCGCGCAGAATGGCGATCTGCCCGACCCTCACCGGGTGGAGGAAATCGATGTCGTCCATCGCACCGAGAGCCACGGTACCGCGCGCGAAGCGGGCTGCTGCCATGGTCCCCACGGTAACGATCCACTCCATCATCCGACCACCGTGGATCTGTCCCGGCGCCCCCGCGTGCTGCGGGAGGACGAACTGGACCATCTCGGTGGCGGTGTCGCTGATCGAGGGCATGCGGGTCCTCTCAGATTGCGTCCGGATTGTGTTCTCTTTCTAACACGGACCGGCAGGCAAGTCCAGCGACGGCCGCCAAACGACGCGAGCGATGGACCACGCGCCCCGCTCGGAGCGTCTCGGAGTAATGCCCTTCGAGCGCGCACCCGCTTCGCGGGTACCCGGCCCGCGCAACCAACTCGGGCCTCGCCTCCGCGTGATTTGCTCGGGCCTCGCCTCGTCGCTGGCGCCGGCGATGAAGCTGCCGGCGCCGAAGCGCCTCGGCTCGTACATCGACTCGGGTATCGCCTCTTGTCGGGCCTGCCTGCGGCAGGGCCGACGTCCCTCGGCTCGATCTGCCACCGCCTGCGTCTCGTCGGCAGCCCCTCGGCTCGATCCACCTTCCTGTGGG
>JACQWB010000091.1 GCA_016209385.1 Candidatus Rokuibacteriota bacterium | reverse complement strand
GGGTCGACTTGCTGAGCGACCACGGCAGGCCGAGATCGGGCCGCGGGATTCCGGGGATCCCGTTATCCCCCTGAGTCAGCGAAACCCACCGGTAGGCGAGCCCCCAGACTACCATCCCGAGTGCCAGCGTGATCATGAGGAAGTAAACTCCGGTGGCGCGGAGGGCAACCAGGCCGAAGACCGCGGCACCTGCCATGCCGAGGAGCACCCCAACCGCCAGAGTAATCCAGAAGTCCGCGCCGTGCTGGGTCGTGAGCACGCCCACGCTGTACGCCCCGATACCGAGGTAGGCGGCATGGCCCAGCGACGGGAGCCCGGTGTAGCCGAGGAGGAGGTCGAGGCTCATGGCCAGGATGGCGTAGATCAACGACTGGGTGAGAAGCGTCAGCAGGAACGACGAGAGGAAGGGGGGCGAAATCATGAGGAGAAGCAGGGTGACCCCGAGCCCGATCAGCTGGTATCGCGCGTGCACCGGCCGGCTTCTCACGTCCGACCAAAGAGCCCTGTCGGCCTGATCGCCAAAATCGCCGCCATGGGTGCAAAAAGCGTGAAGTACGACAGCTCCGGGAAGAGGGCCTTGCCGAAGTTATCCAAGAGGCCGACCATCAAAGCGCCGATCAGGGCGCCCTTGAGGCTTCCCATCCCTCCGACGATCACTACCACGAAGGCATACGGGAGGATCTCGAAGTCCGCACCCGGGTAGACTCCCACGAACCCTCCCGCGACCACGCCGGCCACCGAAGCGAGGAAGGCTCCGAAGGCGAACACGCCCATCGAGATCAGGGGCACATTGATGCCGACCCCGCGCGCCATCTCCACATCATCCACGGTGGCGCGGATCATCGCCCCGAGCCGTGTCCGCTCGAGGACCAGCCAGAGGATCACGGCAATCGCCACGGCGACGACGGCGATGAAGATCCGATAGACCGGAAAGTAGAGCTGCCCGATCGTGTAGGACCCGGACAGGACGGCGGGCACCGGGATCGTGTACGGATCCCCGCCCCAGATCACCAGACCCAGATCCTGGAAGATCAGGGCGAAACCCATGGTGGTGAGCACCTGGCCCAGCTCCTGTCCGGCAAGCCGCTTGAGGAATGCGTTGTATTCGCCTATGCCCACGACGGCAATCGCCAGGGCGCCTACCAGGATCGCAAGGACGAAATGTCCTCCCTGCCAGATGACGGTGAGCCCCACGTAGCCCCCGAGCAGGTAGTAGGATCCGTGGGTCATGTTGACGATCCGCATCATCCCGAAGATGAGCGTCAGTCCCCCGGCGAGCAGGAAGAGCAGCGCCCCGTACGAGACCCCGTTAAAGGTCTGGATGATCCAGAATTCCATTCAGCCCTCGCCTCGGGCTACTTGCTCGGGCCTCGCCACGTCGCTGGCGCAGGCGATGAAACTGGCCTGCGCCGAAGCGCCACGGCTCGAACAGCCACGCCTGCGGCTCGTCCGAAGCCCCTCGGCTCGAAAATCCATACTCAGCAGAACCGGCAAGGCGGGTAGTCGCGCGAGTAGACCGGCTGTTTGAGGAACTCGGCCTCCGGGTAGGTCCAGAACTGGCTCCCGTTCTCGATCGTGTGGATCACCGTGTTCTGGAGCCGGCCATCCCTCTTCTCGACGCGCCGGATATAGATGTTGTGGACCGCCTGGCCGTACTTGTCCAGCCGGATCGGCCCGCCGGGCGCATCCGCGATCGCCACGCTCCGGAGTGCCTTGAGAAAGTTATCGGTGTTCTCGACCTTGCCGCCGACCTGCTCGAGCGCCTGCTTGAGAAAGAGCCCCGCCGTATATGCGCCTACCGAGTAGTACCCGGGATCGGTGCCGAACCCCTTCCGGTAGGCGGCCACGAACTTGCGGTTCGCCGGCGTCTCGAGCGCCGCGCTGTAGTGCATGGTGGAAATGACGCCGAGCGCCTCATCTCCCATACTGCGAAGGAGGGCCTCGTCCACCGCGGTCTGGTTCGCCAGCACGGCGATCTTACCCTTGAGCCCCGCTTCCTCGAACTGCTTCAAAAAGCGTAACGCTGCCACCCCGGCGAAGCCGATGAAGACAGCGTCAATGTCCTTCCGGAGCCGGGCGATGAACGGCCCCTGGTCCTTGGTCCCCAGAGGCGGCCAGAGCTTCTGGACAATCTGACCGCCCGCATCCTCGAACGCCTTGTGGAAACCCGCGACCACCTCGTGGCCGAAGGCGAAATCGTCCGCGATCGTCGCCACCTTCTTGTAGCCGAGCGTCTTCGCCGCGTAGGTGCCGAAGGGCTGGGTGGGTTGGCTCGAGGTGGAGGCCACGCGGACGAAGAACTGGGTGGCCTTGCGTTGGGTGAGATCGTCAGCCGCTGCGCTCGGCGAGAGAGAGGGGATCCGCTTCTCGTTGAGATACGGCACGATGGCGTAGGCCTCGAAGGCCGGAAGCGGGCCGATGATGACGTGGACCTTGCGCTGCTCCACCAGCTCGCGCGCTTTGGTGAGGGCGACGGCGGGTGAGCTGCCTCCGTCGAGCACTGTCAACTCCACGGGTCGCCCGCTCAGGGTGTTCTTGTGCTCGGCCAGAAAGAGCCGGATACCATTCTCCATCTCCTTCCCGGGCTGGGCCAGTGGTCCCGTCAGGTCGGTGATGAAGCCGACGCGGATCGGCTCCTGGGCCGCGGCGGTCGAGGTCATCAGCAGAAGCGCCACACCGAGTGCGAAAACACGAAGAATCATACTGACTTCCTTCGCGATTTGGCCTGTTGAATTGCGGCCCACACGCGGGCGGCCGTCAGCGGCGTGTCCAGGTGCGTGACGCCGAGCGGCTGGAGCGCGTCGATCACAGCGTTGACGACGGCCGGCGGCGAGCCGATCGCGCCGGCCTCGCCGCATCCCTTGGCGCCGAGCGGGTTCACGGGCGATGGCGTCTCGATGCGGTTCAGCTCGAACGCCGGCAGCATGTCGGCCCTGGGGATCGCGTAGTCCATCAGCGACGCGCTCAGGCACTGGCCGGACGGCTCGTACACCATATGCTCCCAGAGCGCTTGGCCCACCCCCTGAGCGAGCCCGCCGTGGATCTGGCCCTCGACCAGGAGCGGGTCGGCGGCGGACCTCCGCACCGATGAGACCGGTCCCGCCAGCCGCGAGCATCTCATGCCCTCCGGCGCAGGGTCTCCACGAGATCCAGAACCCGGAGGATTTCCGCGCCGTCGCGGATCATGTGCCGGTCACCGGCCTGGCCCCATCGGAGCAGGCCATCCCGATCCACGACGAAGGTCGACCGGTAGGCCACGTTCCGAGCCTCGTCGAGTACGTCGTAGGCGCGGATCACGGTCCGGTGGACGTCGCTCAGGAGCGGGAACGGAAGCTCCCGCGCCCGGGCGAACTCCGTCTGGCAGAACGAGCTATCGCCGCTGATCGCCAGCAGCGCAGCGCCACGCTCGCGCAGCTTGCCGGCGACCTGGCCCAGGCCGGCGAGCTCGGGCGTTCAGATTCCACCCCACGCGTAACAGAAGAAGGCCAGGACAACGTCGGCCTGGCCGCGGAATTCGGCGAGCGTCATCGCGCCTCCGCGGCTCGAGGGCAGCGAAAAACCCGGGGCAGGCTGACCGTACCGAAGTGCCATCCCAGCCTCCGAACGCGCTAGGTGAGCCGCGCCAGGAACGCGAGCGGCACCTCGTTGAACTCCTTCGCCGCCTCGTTGCACGAGCACTGGGCCGCGTTCGGGAGCACGGCCGGCTCGGCGCCCCGGATGCGCTCCTGGATGACCCGTGCCATCCCCACCGGCGTGCCCGGGTCGTCCTCGCCGACGATGATCCGGACCCCGTTTGCGGTCAGCTTCATCTACCGGTAGTGGAGGAACCGGACCGCGTTGCCGCCGAGGATCCGAGCCTGGTCGGCACGGCTGAGACCGCGGAGGCGCGTGACCACCTCGACGGGACGCTCGTACCCCATGTCGAAGCAGTAGTCGCTCCCCAGCATGACGCGGTCCGCGCCGACGAGCCCGATCAGGTAGCGGAGCGCCTCGGCGGAATGGGTGATGGTGTCGTAGTGGAAGCGGCGGAGGTAGGCCGACGGCGGGCGCTTGAGGTGCTTGCACTCGCCCCGCACCCGCCAGCCCCGGCTGAGCCGCCCGACGAGGTAGGGGAAGGCTCCGCCGCCGTGGGGGAGGCAGACCCGGAGCCGCTTGAAGCGGTCGAGCACGCCGCCGAAGATCAGGTGCGCGGCGGCGATGGCGTTGTCAAAGGGGTTGCCCAGGAGATTGCCCAGGTAGTAGGGGGCCAGCCGCTGGGCACCGATGACGTTGAGGGGGTGGAGGAGGAGCGGAAGGCCCAGGCTCTCGATCCGCTCGTACACCGGAAAGAAGTCGGGCTCCGACAGCTCGCGGCCGCGGATGTTGGTCCCGAGGTAGACCCCGCGGATTCCCGGCAGCCGGGCCGCGCGTTCCACTTCCTCCACAGCCAGCTTCGGCTCCTGCATCGGGAGCGTGGCGAGGCCCACGAACCGCTCCGGGAACGCGGTGTGCGCCTGAGCCATGGCATCGTTGACCGCCCGGGCCAGCCGGAGCCCGAGGTCGCCGTCGGCCCAGTAGACCATCGGGAGCGTCAGCGAAAGGGCGTGGACCCGGACGCCCTGGCGGTTCATCTCCTTCAGGCGGAGGTCCAGGTCGGTGAAGGCCGCGCGGAGGGGCCCGGTCCGCACCGGCCCTACCTCGATCACGGGCCCCTTGGGGTCCGTGCGGGAGAGCCGCGCGCCGAAGCGCTCCCCCTCCTCGGCGATGAGCTTGAAGTAGCCCTCGGGGAAGAAGTGGGCGTGAATGTCGACGGAGGGGGGTTGGGTCACGGGAAGTGGATACTATAAGCGCCGGGTCCTGTCAAGGGCGATCATCGCGATCGGCATTGCCCTTGACCGAGCGTCCGGGCTATCATCACGTCGCATCGCCGCCAGGCCTCGCCTGGACCGCTCCAAGGGCGAGCGATGCAGCAACCATCCACACAGTCAAGGAGGGTCGAGACATGGACGATCGAGTTTCGAGGCTCGACACGGACGGGACCGCGTCCCGGGAGCTGAGCCGTCGTGACCTGCTCAGGACGGGAGTGTCTATCGGGATCGGCCTGGTGGCCTTCGGAAGCCCTTTGCGGAGCGCCCGCGCCCAGGGCAAGAAGGTGGTCAAGCTCTCGTTCATTGCGCCGCTGACCGGCGGGACCGCCTCGAACGGACTAGGCGGTCGGAACTCCTTCTTGCTCGCCGTCGCCGAGAGGAACGCGGACCCCAGGAGCAAGTACCGCTACGAGACGATCGTGCTGGACGACGAGTGCAAGCCCACCGTGGGCGTGCAGGCAGCGCTCAAGGCCGGCTCGGACCCGGAGGTCATCGCCTCTGTCTCCCACTACTGCAGCGTCGTCGCCATCGCCACCGTGGACAGCTTCCACAAGCTGGGGCTGCCATCCATGGTGTGGGGGGCGGTGCTCCCGGACATCACCTACAGCCACAAGCACGTGGAGGTCACGCGGGTCAACGGCACGATGATCAACCAGAACCACATCGCCGCCGCGTTCGCCGTGAAGAAGCTCGGTTTCAGGACCTTCTCGATCATCCACGACACCACCGACTACGGCCGGGGCCACGCCAAGTACTTCACCGAAGGGCTGGAGAAGGTCGGCGGCAAGATCCTGTCGGTGACCGGAACCGCCAAGGACCAGAAGGACTACGCGGCCGAGCTGACGAAGGTCAAGGCCGAGAAGCCCGAGGTGATCTACTACGGTGGCCTGACGCCGGACGGCGTCCGCGTCAAGGTCCAGATGGACAAGCTCGGGGTCAAGGCCCAGTTCCAGGGGACCTCGGGCATCAAGTCCGACACGTTCATCGAGACCGCGGGCCCCAGCGCCGAGGGCGTCTACTGCTTCGTCGAGGGGGCGCCGACCGAGAAGCTCCCCGGCGGGAAGAGGTTCCTCGAGGCGTACGCCAAGATGAACTTCAAGGAGCCGTCGGAGGCCTACGGCCCGTTCGCGTACGTAGCGACTCACCTCGTCATAGACACCATCGAGGAGGTCGGGCCCGATCGCGCCAAGGTGGCGCAGCGGCTGAAGCGGATGAAGAAGCAGGACACGATCATTGGCCCGGTCGAGTTCGACGAGCACGGCCAGAACACCGTCCCGCTGATCACGACCCACGTCGCCCAGGACGGCAAGTGGGTGGTCTGGGAGGATTCGGAGTACGCCGCCGGGAAGCGCGAGCTGCCAGGGCTCAGGTTCAAGCGCGAGCGGGGGTAGGCTCGCCCCCGCTCCCGATCTGCTCGACACCCGAACTCGGCGCACGCGATGCCGCCGCCCGAGGTTCTTCTGCAGCAGGCCTTCAACGGCCTGATGCTGGGCGTCATGTACGCCCTGATTGCCGTGGGTTTCACCCTTTTCTTCGGCGTGCTCGACGTGATCCACTTCTCCCACGGCGACATCTTCACGCTGGGGGCGTTCGCCGGCCTGAGCCTCACGTTCCTCTGGGCGGCAGTCGGGCTCGCGAGCCCGGCCGTCGCCCTCCCCCTCACCTTCCTGGGAGCCATCCTCCTGATCGGCCTGATCGGCGTCCTCACCGAGCGGGCCTGCGTCAAGCCTCTCGCAAAGGCACCACCGCTGATGACCCTCCTCGCGACGCTTTCCCTTGGCCTCGTCATCCGCGAGGCCGTCCTCGTCTTCTACCCGCGCGGAGCGGACCCCAAGCCCTTCCCCGCCCTCCTCCCCGGCGGGATCTTCGAGATCGGCGGCGTGGTGATCCGCTACGAGAACCTCGCCATCCTGGCCATCGGCGGAGCTTCCATGGTGCTCGTGGATCTCCTGATCAACCGGACGCGGATCGGCGCGAGCATCCGCGCCGTGGCTCAGGACCCGGAAGCTGCGCAGATGATGGGCGTTGATC
>JACQWB010000090.1 GCA_016209385.1 Candidatus Rokuibacteriota bacterium | reverse complement strand
TTCCTGATGGGAGTGGTCTTTTCGTTCGCGTTCTGCCCGACTCTTTTCCTGCTCTTCTTCGGCCTCACGATTCCCGTGGGGCTGCGCTCCAACGCCGGGCTCCTGGTCCCGGGGCTCTTCGCCGTCGGCACGGCGCTCCCGCTCCTGGCCTATGCGGGCTTCCTGGCGGCAGGAGGCAGCCAGGCCGGGGCCTACGCCCAGCGGTTCTCCCGGAGTCACTCCGTCGTGAGACGAGTCGCTGGAGTCATCTTCATTCTGGCCGGGATCAACGACACGCTGACATACTGGGCGCTGTAACGGATCGAGCCAAAAGTGGGAGGGACGGACATGACCGAGCCTGTGCGGGAAAAGCTTTCGGGAAAGGTGACGACACCTCAGGACGGGAAGGGGGCGGGGGTCAAAAAACCGAGCGAGCGCTACTGTGCCGTCTGCGGAGCGGACGCCAACGTCCACGGCCTGGCGGTGGAGCGCTCCGGCGAGTTGTTCTGTTCAGACGGGCACGCCGAGGAGTTCGTCAAGGAGGTGCGGGCGGCCCGGGTCCAGGCTGCAGCCGCAGCGCTTTCGGTTCCGCCCTCGACAACAGAGGTCGAGCGAGCTGAGAGACCGGCGGCAGGGGCGTCCAAGCAGCAGGACTGGAAGCGGTATCTCAAGCTGGGAGCCTGCTGCGGGTTGCCCCTTCTGGCGCTGGTCGTCCTGGCCGGGGGTGGCGGTGCCGTGCTCGGCGCCGCCGGCGCCCTCCTCCCGACCCTGGCCCTGCTCGCCTGCCCCATCGGGATGTACTTCGCGATGCGCGCGATGATGAAGACGGAGCACCGGCAGAACGCGGAGGACAAGGGGAACGCAGAGGACAAGGGGCAGGACAAACGAAGCGGAGCCAGTGGTCGGTGAATCGAGGCGTGGCGTCGCACAGAGAAGGGGCCTGGAGTGTGCCGACAAGGGCGTCCGGCGTACGGCATCGCGCTGGTGCTCGGAGTCCTGCTGGGGACCAGCGGCTCCGTCGGCGCGGGGAAGCACTTCTTCAAGGCGTTGAACATCGAGCGATCCAAATCCCCTGCGCAAGTCGCGGATTTTGCGCTGCCGACGCCGGACGGGAAGCTCGTCCGGCTCAGGGATCTCCGCGGCAATGTGGTCTTCCTGAACTTCTGGGCCACCTGGTGTCCGGCCTGCCGGGAGGAGATGCCCTCCATGGAGCGCCTCCACCAGGAGTTCAAGGATAAGGGCCTGGTGATTCTCGCGGTGGACCTTCAAGAGACGCGAGAGGCCGTAGGAGCCTTCATGAGGGAGTTCGGCCTGACGTTCCCGGCACTGCTGGATCGGGACGGCAAGGTCAGCGATCACTACAAGGTGCGCTTCATCCCCACGACCTATCTCGTCGGGAAACAGGGAGAGCTTCTCGGGCGCGTCATAGGGCCCAAGGACTGGGCAAGCGTTCCAGCCCGACAGCTCATTGCCTCTCTACTGGATCCTGTGCTGGCCGCCACCCTCGCAACGACCGAGCCTCAAGCCACGCCCTCCCAAGCCGACAAGCGCGACCGGGAGTTCCTCGAGCGGCACTGGAAGTTCCCGATCCCGGCACAGGGGAAGCCGCCGGGGAAGTTCACGCCGATCGAGGCCTCACTGGACCCCCAGAGCTGCGGGATCTGCCACCCCGCCCAGTACGCGGACTGGCAGACGAGCCTCCACGCCAGGGCGATGGGGCCCGGCGTCATGGGGCAGCTCGTGGACATGTGGCGCGCTGACCCCGAGTCAGCGCGTGACTGCCAGCGGTGCCACGCCCCGCTTGCTGAGCAGATCCCACAGCTTCCCCGGTCAGCAGGGGAGGGCTCGGTCCCGGATCCGGCCTTCGATGCGAAGCTTCAAGCGAAAGGCCTCGCGTGCGGCGCCTGTCACGTCCGGGGGTGGGAGCGCTTCGGCCCGCCCAAACGCGACGGAAGCCTCGAGTCGAGTGTCCCGCGCCAGCAGCTTCCTCACAACGGGGCGACCCGGACTGCAGCCTTTCTCCGTTCCGAGTTCTGCCAGGGCTGCCACCAGTTCCCCGAGGATGGCTTCGCCCTGAACGGCAAGCTCCTGGAGAACACCTACGCGGAGTGGAAGGCCAGCCCGTACGCCCGCCAGGGAGTCCAGTGCCAGGACTGCCACATGCCGGACCGCCGCCACCTCTGGCGGGGGATCCATGACCCGGAGATGGTGAAGCAAGGGGTGACCATTGATCTCAAGACGACCCGGGAAGGCGGCCGGCTTCAGGCGACGCTCGCGATCACGAACAGCGGGGTCGGCCACTACTTCCCCACCTATCTCACCCCGAAGGTCTTTCTCCGGATGGATCTCGTGGACGCGCGTGGGCGCCAGGTCAAAGGCAGCTTGCGCGAGGCCGTGATCGGGCGTGACGCGCCGCTCGATCTCTCCCGAGAGCTCTACGACACGCGCCTGGCTCCCAAGGCGAGCTTTGCGATGAAGGAGACGTGGAAGGCTGACCGTCCCGGGCTCAGGCTGAGGGCGCGGGTCGTCGTGGCGCCGGATCACTTCTATACGAAGTTCTTCGAGGCGACCATCCCCCAGGCCGAGCGGGGGACGGCCCAGCTTCGGGAAGCCCTCCGCCAGACCCGGCGCTCGGCGTTCACGATCTTCTCCCGTCAGGTGCCGCTCTGATGCGCTCGAATACGAGCGTGCTCAAGAGACTAACTTTGGGCGCAGCGGTCGTCCTTGCGGTCGCGCTCGCCGCGGCCGACGGCGTTGCGCAAAAACGCCGCGGCGCCGACGAGTGGCCCGAGCCGGGTTTCCTTGCGCCTGACTTCACGCTCCCCGACCTGAACGGGAGCCAGGTCAAGCTCTCGGACTTCCGTGGGAAGAAAGTGGTCTTCCTGAACTTCTGGGCGTCCTGGTGCCCCTCCTGCCAGGAAGAGATGCCTACGATGGAGAAACTTTACGGCAATTTCAAGGCCCGGGGCCTCGAGATCGTGGCCGTCAGCATCGACAGGAATAAAGCGGACGCGCAGGAGTTCGTGAGAAAGCACGGCATTTCGTTTCCCATCCTTTTGGATCCTGACTTCAACGTGGCCGGCGAGTACCGTGTCACGGGCATCCCGACCCATTACTTCATCGACAAAAGAGGTGTGATCCGGACGCGCGACGTGGGATCAAAGGACTGGAGCAAGCCCGAGACCTGGCAGGCCATCGAGGCGCTGCTCCAGCCGGGGGACCGACGGTGAGACTCTGTGTCGGTCGTCACCAACTCGCTCCGACTCCGGAGCTTCTGGCCCAAGTTGGCGGCTTCGCATGACCGAAACGCTTCTGGACTGTGGAGACGTTGGGAGGAGGGAGCGATGAAACGTGGGCTCGCTTTTATCCCTGCTATCGCCATCCTCGTGGGGGCCACGTTCGTGCCGGATTCTGCCGAGGCCTGTGGCGGAGTGACCGCGACTATCGCCGAGGATCCAAAGCCCTTCGGACTAAGGACCGAGGCGGGCCCGGGCGGTGTGACCCTCCATGTTGACCAGGCCGGCAATGTCTATGTCGCGGCCGCGGACATCAAGATCTCGAGCGCCCTGGCCGAAGCCGTCGCCACGCGCTACCTGAACAAGCGGTACGGGCGGTGGAGCCATCTGGAGTTCGAGGGCTTCACCTACGATCACGGGGATCTCGTGTACATGTACCACGCTCATGTTCCGAACCTGGCGGCGAGCATGCATGTTGGCCCCCTCAGCTTCGCCACCGAGCACGCCCACGTCCATGTCTCGGCCACCACCGGAGACGTCTACGGGTTCGGCTGCGGCCTGGGCTCAGGGATCGTGGACATGGCCTTCGAGCCGGGCGCTTATCCCGCGGAGCTGAAGACCAAGCGTCTCCCTTACGTCCAGTTCGACACCCCCTTCGTCGCCAGGGAGGGACGGCTGCCGAGCATTGACGGCCGGATCGATCCTGAGGAGTGGAAGGATGCCGGGCGTGAGGGGATCCACGTGGGGACCGCGCAACCGGCGCTCACGGAGTACGGCTGAGGGGGACTCGGGCAGGCGGTCGCCGTCCAACCGAAGCGCTACACCATCGAGGTGTGGAGCCAGATCCACGGGGACGCGATTTACTTCGCCGTGCGGACCGACACCGAGAACTGGGTCGCCGTGCTCTTCAAGGACTTTCCACATCACGGGATGACCGGGGACTTCAACGACGCCAAGCTCCTGACTGTGAGCGGCGTTTCGGACTACTTCGTGACTGAGCAGCCCGGCCAGACGCGCCCGGGGCCGAGGAAGCTCCAGGGCGTTCACACCTGAATGGCCGCCGGGGACCTGGGTCAGGATCCCCAGCCGAACCTGACCGCGAGCGGCGATCGGACCATCGCCAAGGGCCGCGAGTACGAGTTCGCCTTTCCGCTGAAGAACGAGAGCCTCGGGAACACGGCCTGGGAGCGGGATCGGAGCTACCAGATCGCCGTCCTGGTCGGACCGACCAAGGAGTTTCGGGGCGTGACCCAGGACACCTGGATGAGCGACCAGGTTCTGATCCGGATCGCGAGCCGGTCCGCGGCCTCGATCTACCACCCGCCCTTGCAGGCCACGTCGGACACGGCGGGGTCTGGAAAAGGGAGCCACGGCCATTGACCGTGTGAATCGTGACGAATGTGCGCGAACGAGTCATTCAGCCAAGCCGCGGAAGACTCGAGGAGGACAAACGAATGGTTAGATTTCTCCGAACCCTGACCGCCTTTCTTACGGGACTGACTTTCCTGGCATCAGTTCCTTTGCTTTCCTTCGCGGCTCAAGGAGAGTCAGAGAAAACGAGTGGAGGCTTCGAGCACGTCCATGCGCTCGCGATGGATGCGGAGGGGCGGGCGCTTTTTCTCGGGGCCCACACCGGTCTCTTCCGGAGCGAGGACGGGGGTCGCTCTTGGCAGAAGGCGGCGCTCTCTTCAAAGCACGCGCACCTGGACGTGATGGCCATCGCGACGCACCCGAGCGATTCCCGGACGCTCTATGTGGCCACCCACGAGGCCGGCGTCTTCAAGAGCACCGATGGCGGGATCACCTGGCGCGAGGTCAACGTGGGGCTGGGCGGCCTCGACGTCCACGGCCTGGCCATCGACCCCAATGCGCCGCAGAAGCTCCACGCGGCGGTCCGGGAGAAAGACGACGGGATCTATCGGACCAGCAACGGCGGCGCGAAGTGGGTCCGCGTGGATGACGGTCCGGGCGGCGAGGTGAAAGTGCTGACGTCGGTCAACATCCCGACCGGTATGGGCGGGATCTATCTCTATGCAGGAACGGCGGAAGGCCTCCAGCGCAACCCGGACTGTTTCTGAGGGTGGAAGCTGGTGGGCGGTCTGCCCGCCAATCGGACAGCGAACAGCTTCGCGGTCGATCCGAGGAATCCCAAGGTCATGTACGTCGCCATGCGCGATGGGCTCTTCAAGAGTACGGACGCGGGGGAGAGCTGGAAGCCTCTCGGGCAGGGACTCAAGAACCTGGCGGCGGTTGCGATAAACCCGAAGCGGCCCGCCGAGGTCTATGCCGCCACGGCTGACGGGATCATCTTCAAGAGCACTGATGGAGGGACGACATGGGAACAGCGCAAGTGAGCAAACAATCGTTTTCGCGCCGCGAGTTCCTGGGGACGTCAGGCCGCGTCGGGCTCGGGGCTCTGGCCCTCGCGGTCGGGGGCGAGGCCTTGCTTCCGCGCCAGGGCGGCGCGGCACAGCGCAAAGGCGCGGGCGGACTGCGCGAGATCTCCCTGGAGGCGCGCGAGATCACGTGGGAGCTGACCCAGGGCAAGCGCATCAAGGCCATGGCCTACAACGGCCAGATTCCAGGGCCGGAGCTGCGTCTCAAGGAAGGCGAGCGCGTGCGGATCGTCCTAAAGAACTCGCTGCCGGAGCCGACGACCATCCACTGGCACGGGGTGGATGTCCCAAACCCGATGGATGGGGTGCCGGGGATCACGCAGAAGGCGGTTCAACCCGGAGAGACGTTCGTTTACGAGTTTGAGGCTACGCCACCCGGCACCCGCTGGTATCACACCCACTTCCAGGAACACCGGCAGCTCGATCTGGGCCTCTATGCGCCCCTGATCATCGAGCCGTCGGGTGGCAACCCCTTCCCCTTCGACCGCGAGTACACCCTGGTCCTCGACGACTGGGCGACGGGGACGGGAACCGCTGTGGCCAGGAGCACGGAGGGGACGGCGGGCGGGCGCGGCGGCATGGGCGGGATGATGGGAGGCATGATG
>JACQWB010000089.1 GCA_016209385.1 Candidatus Rokuibacteriota bacterium | reverse complement strand
CGCCCCCTCCGATCGTTAGAGCGTTTTTTCCAGCAGCCTTCTCGCGCACTCGTTGTTCCGTAACCCCGCGTCCCCACGTACTTCCGCTCAGACCCATTCGCTTAGAGCGTTTTTAGGGTAGAACTTGGACTCTCGTGCGCGTACTAGCAAAGGTGTAAGCTAAATGCTTGTTGCGCCTGTAGCTCAGTTGGATAGAGCATCGGACTTCTAATCCGAGGGTCGGGGGTTCGAATCCTCCCAGGCGCACCACCGAATCAATACTCCAGAGATAGGCCGCCCACCTCGTTTCCCCCTCCAGGCCGGTCAGAAGTACTCGAAGCCCGACGGGTCTGCCTCGATTCGGAGGCGGAACTGGGCCATGAAGACCAGGTAGGGGTGGGCGCCCAGGGCGATGAGTCGGTCGCGGTCCTGGACAGCCAGCGCGGCTCGCTCGTCGTCGGACAGCCCCAGTTCGGCCATGCCGCCCTCGGGATCCTCCCGGAAACGATCGCGAAAGCCGTCGTCGCTCTTGAGAGCGAAGAGGCATTTGTTCAGCCGATAGGCGCGGGCGGGAGGGAACGCGTAATGGATCATACGGGCCAGGAGACGACGGCGTTGCCGTGGTGCCAGGACGGCGCGTAGCAGAGGACCTCGGCGGGAGCGTCGCCGACCGCGCCGAGGAGGATCAACCACGTGCGGAGCTCGACGTTGCCCGCCTTGTCCAGCTCCTCTCCCGTGAGACGAGCCAACTCCCGGCCCTTGCCTTGCTTGAGCATCTCGAGCAACCGGCGGTCGAAGTCGAAGTCAGGCGCGCCGTAGCGGTCGGTGCCGGGGAAGTGCGACATCCCCCCGGAGGCCATGAGCGCCACGCGCTCCGGCCTGGCGGCGAGGATCTGGGCCAGGGCCCGGCCCCACTCGTAGCAGCGGCGCGGCGTCGGCTGGGGCGGCAGGTAGACGTTGACGAAGAGGGGGACGATCGGCACCGCCGGCTCCGGCATCGTGAAGTGGAGCGGGATGAAGAAGGCATAGTCCAGCGGCAGGTCCTGGGAGTAGAGGAGGTCGAACCCGAGGTCGATCCCTCCCTCCAGGATCGCGCGGGCCAGCGCCTCGTGGACGGGGAAGCGGTACGCGTAGCGGCCGAACTTCCCCGCGGCCTCCGTTCCCACGAACACCGCCAGGGCGGGCACCGCGTTCAGGAAGAACCCCTCGATGTGGTCGCCGGCGACGATGGCGAGGGCGTCGGGCCGCGCCTCCGTGAGGAGCCCTTTCATCCGCGCGAAGGCCGCGTGAACCTGCAGGACGAGATCGCGATCTTCGGTCGGCGGCCGCACGAGGAGCTGCGGGGTGTGGGCGCAGGCGACGGCGGCGACCAGCGGCATGGCGACCGTCTCTCTCAGGAAACCTAGCCCGGCCGGCCCGCACGGTCAAGCAGCGTTCACAGGCCGTACAGCGCCGCGGCGTTCTCCGAGAGGATCTGGCGCGCGACCCTGTGGGCCTCCTCGCCGCCAAGCCCGCCTCGCTCGACGAGCCAGCCCAGGGCCTCGCCCAGCGCGCGGCGCGCCCACTCCGCTGCGAGGGCGAAGAGCTCAGGGAGCCCGCCCACGTCTGAGCCGTAGAGGAGCTTGCTCGCCGGCGCGAGGGAGAGGACCTCGATCAGGGCATGAGTGGCCCCAGCACCGAGGAACGGAAGTGCGAGGGAGATGTCCACATACGCCTGGCGCCACACCGCGGCCATGAAGGCGGCTTCTCGGAAATACGGGTAGGCCAGGTGGAGGAGAACGATGCGGACCTCCGCCCAGCGCGGGTCCTCGAGCACCGGGCGGAGCAGAAGGGGGTTAGCCTGGAGGAGATCAATGTCGGGGTCGCCGAAGCCCGTGTGAAGCTGGAGAGCCCGGCCCGTGTCTCTCGACACGTCGAGCGTGACCTCCAGGAGCGTGTCGAGAAGCGGCTTCTCCGTGAGCCGCGGCGAGCCTCCGGCCTGGACCCGGGCCACGGCGCGTTGATAGGCGTCCGCGGCTTCTTGCCGCCTCCACGCCCGGACGGCGAGTCCCGAGCGGTACGCGATGATGCTCTTGAACGCCACCGTCCGCCGCGCGGCCGCTGTCAGCTCCTGACGAAACGCCTCCAGGAACTCCTCGTATTCGAGCGCCTTGGCAAGGAGCGCCTGGGCACACGTCTCGACTCGAAACACTTCGTGAACCGCGCAGCCGAGAAGTCGCCGCATCTCAGGGAGCGGCATGGTGTCGGGCGGATAGCCGGTGTCCACGAGGAGCGCGGTCACCCGGCTGTCGGTGAGCCAGCGCCGCGCGCCCTCGATGCCGAGCGCCTGCCGGCGCGCCAGCACTGTCTCGATCGTCGGCTCGCCACCGAGGCGCTGCGCCAGAGCGCGGAGGGCTCGCCGGAAATAACTCGTGTGGGGAATGTGGGCCGTCATCGTGCCGGGGCGGCCTTCGCTGAAGA
The DNA here is from genome assembly GCA_016209385.1 of Candidatus Rokuibacteriota bacterium. Lineage (NCBI taxonomy): Bacteria > Candidatus Rokuibacteriota > Candidatus Rokuibacteriota bacterium. Next base: position 10,189 of record JACQWB010000089.1, on the reverse strand, counting down.
GGGCGAGGAACGTTTCAGCGGACACGGCCCAGGGATCCGGCAGCAGGGGATGGCAGTGCCCATCCACCACGAGGAGATCCGAGAGATCCACGGTGTCAGTACTTGTAGAAGTGCTGCTCGATCTCGAAGCCTACGTCCTTGCCCTCGAAGCCCCGGACCTCCGAGCGCTTGACCGTCAGGTACTCCCGGGCGAGCACGTCGCCGAGGGCCTCCCGGAGGACTTGGTCCCGCTCCAGGGCGTCCAGGGCCTCGCCGAGCGAGGTCGGAAGGCGCCGGATCCCGCGTCGCTTCCGCTCCGCCTCGGAGAGCGTGTCCGGATCTGTCAGGGCGGGTTCTCCGGGATCGACCTTTCGCGCCATCCCGTCGAGCCCGGCGGCCAGGAGCCCGCCCAGCGCCAGGTAGGGGTTGTTGGACGGATCGCAGGGCTTGAGCTCCAGGTTCGTGGACTCCATCTCGAGCCCCCAGCGCTTGGAGGGAATGCGGACGGCGGCCTCGCGGTTGTCGGGCCCCCAGGCGGTGTAGGCGCTCGCCCAGAAGCGGGGCTGGAGGCGCCGGTAGGAGTTGACGCTCGGGGCGGTCAGCGCCACCAGCGCCGGGAGGTGCGCCAGCACGCCGCCGAGGAAGGCGTAGCCGGCCTCTGAGAGGCCGTAGCGGCCCTTGGGGTCGTGGAAGTGGTTCTTGCCGTCGCTGATCCGCCAGAGGCTGAAGTGGATGTGACTGCCGTTTCCGGCCTGGTCGGGGAAGGGCTTCGGCGCAAAGGAGGCCAGGAGCCCGTGCCTCCCAGCCACCCCGCGCGCGGTTTCGCGCACCGTAATCTGGTTGTCGGCAGCTCTCAGCCCGTCGGCGAAGCGCACCGGAAGCTCCTGCTGGCCCGGCCCGAGCTCGGCGTAGTACTGCTCAGGGTAGACGCCCTGAGCCATGAGAGCTTCGATGATCTCCACGATGATCGGCGCCGCCGAGTCCATGCCGATCGTGGAGAAGCAGGGGCTCCGGTCCAGGGGCACGTAGCGCTCGCCCTCCCGGCGGGCGAGGGTGAACTCGTTCTCGAAGGCGGCCTTGAGAGTCACGCCCGCTTGACGCGCGCGTTCGATCATCCGCTTCAAGAAGCTCCGGGTGCACGCCCCCCAGGGGACGCCCTCGAGCGTCACCATGTCGCAGAGGAGCCGTGCGGATTTCGGGGCGTAGGGGAGGATCGCGAAGGTCTCCGGATCGGGCAGGAGGCGGATCTCGCCCACGGGGCCAAACGAGCCCTCGGGGACCAGTTGGTCCAGCATGTTGAACGACTGCATGGCCACGGTGAGGCCGATCCCGGACTTCAGGTAGGAGTTCAGGAACTGGGTGTGGCAGGCCTTGCCGCGGATGACGCTGTCGTTACCGCAGTAGAGGAAACGAATGAGATGAATTTTCGCGGACTTACATTGCCGGACAAGTTCCCTCGCCTGCCGATCGCTGGCGGCTCTGTTCCTGGTTCTCTCGGCGTTCTGGGTGGGCACCCTGGCTTTCTCCTCTGGGCTGGGTGGCTGTCGGAATAAGCACGCTCAAGCGCCCACCCACGCCTCCGGCGCGGGTACCCGGCCGGCGCAATTAACTCGGGCCTCGCCTCGGCGTTATTGACCCCGGCCTCGCCTCGTCGCTGGCGCAGGCGATTAAGCTACCTGCGCCGAAGCACCTCGGCTCGAACTGCCACGCCTGCGGCTCGTCGGCAGCCCCTCGGCTCGAACGACCACTCGGGCCTCGCCTCGTGGCTCTCCTCGCCTGCGGCTCGTCGGCAGCCCCTCGGCTCGTAAGCCCCCCTCCGAGTCAACTAGCGGAGGGCATGGTAGCACGGGTTTGCCAGGACGCGCCTGGCCGGTCGGAGCGACGGGGCGTACATGGGCGTAAGTAGGCGACCAGATAGATAGCAGTTTCTGCATCGACACCGGCTGGAAGTCTTTAGCGAAGATCCTCGAGGAACCTTCCCTGGTACCGCTTGTCTTGAACAGCTGCGAGCAGCGTCGCCGAGCTGCTGGTGCTGAAGGACAACTGCGAGCACGGCCCGCCGCTACTTCGAATACGGCGCGCTCAGCTCGAGCTGTACGTTGTCGGGATCCCGGAACGCCACGATGTAGAGCCGGAAGGCCTCACCAAGGTCCTTGATTTCGCCGTGCGGGACGCCGTGCGTGTCGAGGACACGGACGGCGGCTTCCAGCTGTACCCTGGAGGCGACCGAGAAGCTCAGGTGGTCGAGGCCCACGCGGTTCTCGTCGAAGCGGTCGTCCTTGATCGCGCGGCTCTGGTCCGGGCTTGGGCCGAGGCCGAGGCCGATCGTGCCGTTGGTGAGGAAGACGCCTGAATTGAGGTCCATGACCTTCCGGAAACCTAGCACCGAGGTGTAGAAGGCGCACGCCCGATCGACGTCACTCACGGTGAGGCGGAAGTGGTGGACGGCTCCGGTCGGAATCTGCTCCGCCATGGTGCTCCTCCGGCTCAGAAGGATTCGACGATTGCGTATAGTCCGCGTTCTCGCCGGGGTTGTCAAGGGCTTCGCGCTGGGATACAGTGAGCGCGTTCGAGGCACCGGCTGAGTGAGGTCGGAGGCTCCATGAACTGCCCGCGCTGTCAGCACGGCGCCCCGCCTGGCGCCAAGTTCTGCGCCGAGTGCGGGCAGCCCGTGGCCGCGGGCGCGGAGTCGGCCTCGCGCTTCGACTCACCGGTAGCGTACACGCCGAAGCACCTAGCCGAGAAGATCCTGAGCTCCAGAGATGCCGTCGAGGGCGAGCGCAAGCTCGTCACGGTGCTCTTCGCGGACCTCAAGGGATCGATGGAGCTCCTGGCCGACCGGGATCCGGAAGACGCGCGAAAGCTCCTCGATGCCGTGCTCGACCGTATGATGGACGCGGTCCACCGGTACGAGGGCACGGTGAACCAGGTCATGGGCGACGGGATCATGGCGCTCTTCGGCGCGCCGCTGGCGCACGAGGACCACGCCGTGCGCGCCTGCTATGCTGCGCTCGGGATGCAGGAGTCGGTGAAGCGCTACGCCGACGAGCTGCACCGAAGCCTCGGCATCCCCATCCACATCCGGGTCGGGCTGAACTCCGGCGAGGTGGTCGTGCGCTCGATCGGTAACGACCTGCGGATGGACTACACGGCGGTCGGCCAGACGACGCATCTCGCGGCGCGGATCGAGCAGATGGCGATGCCGGGGACGATCCTAATCACGCCGGAGACGCTGAACCTTGCCGAGGGATACGTGGTGGTGAAGCCGCTCGGCGCACGGCCGGTCAAGGGGCTCGAGACGCCGCTCGAGGTCTACGAGGTGACCGCGGCGGGGGCCGTCCATTCGCGGCTGCACGCCGCCGCCGTTCGCGGCCTCACCCGCTTCGTCGGCCGCGACGCGGAGCTCAACCAGCTACGGCAGGCGGTCGAGCGCGCCCGCACCGGCCACGGCCAGGTCGTAGGGCTCGTGGGCGAGGCCGGCGTCGGCAAGTCCCGGCTCTATTGGGAGTTCACCCACTCGCATCGCACCGACGGGTGCCTCATTCTCGAAAGCCGGTCGGTCTCGTACGGCAAGGCGACGCCGTACCTGCCCGTGATCGAGTCCCTCAAGGCTTACTTCAAGGTCGAGGACCACGACGACCCGCGCTCGATCCGCGAGAAGGTGACCGGCAAGCTCCTGACGCTGGACGAGGCGCTGAAGCCGCTGCTCCCGGCGCTCCTCACGCTCCTGAGCCTGCCCGTCGAGGATCCGCCGTGGGACGCGCTGAGCCCTGCAGAGCGCGGCCGGCGGACGCTCGAGGCCGTGAAACGGCTCGTCCTGCGCGAGAGCCAGGTGCAGCCCGTGGTCATGGTATTCGTGGACCTCCACTGGATCGACTCCGAGACCCAGGCGCTGCTCGACAGCCTGATCGAAGGGCTGCCCACGGCGCGGGTACTTCTGCTCGTCAACTACCGTCCCGAGTACCAGCACGGCTGGGGCGGCAAGAGCTACTACACGCAGCTCCGCATCGATCCGCTACCGTCCGAGCGCGCGGAGGAGCTCCTGAACGACCTCGTCGGCGACGACCCCGGCCTTGAGCCGCTCAAGCGGTTGCTGATCGAGCGGACCGAGGGTAACCCGTTCTTCCTCGAGGAGAGCGTCCGCACGCTGGTCGAGACCCGGGTGATGGTCGGGGAGCGGCGCGCGTACCGGCTCGAGAAGCGGGTGGACAGTATCCAAGTGCCCGCCACCGTCCAAGCGGTCCTCGCGGCCCGGATCGACCGCTTGCCGCAGCCCGTCAAGCACCTCCTGCAGTCGGCCGCCGTCATCGGGAAAGACGTTCCCTTCGCGCTGCTAGAGGCGATCGCTGAGCAGCCCGAAGACGACTTTCGACGGGGGCTGACCCACCTCCAGGCGGCGGAGTTCCTCTACGAGGCAAGCCTGTTCCCGGAACTGGAGTACACCTTCAAGCACGCGCTTACGCTCGAGGTCGCGTACCAGAGCCTCGTCCGCGATCGCCGCCGTATCCTGCACGGGCGGGTCCTCGGCGCGCTCGAGCGGCGCTTCGTCGACCGCATGGCGGAGCAGACCGAGCTGCTCGCGCACCACGCCGTGCGCGGAGAGGCCTGGGACCGCGCCGCGGGGTACCTGTACCAGGCCGGCGAGAAGGCCCGTGCCCAGGCGCGGTACACCGCCGGCGCGAGGTTCTTCGAGGCGACGGTGGACGCACTCGACCGCCTGGGTGACGGTGCGGACCTGACGCTCAAGCTCGATGCCTGTCTCGAGTTGTGGGCGACGCGGATCTCCACGGGGCAGCTCCAGGACCTGCGCGAACTAGGCGAGAAGGCCGAGGCCCTCGCGCGGCGGCTCGACGACGGCCCGCACCTCGCGCAGGTGCAGGTCCGGCAGGCACAGGCGATCGCGGTCACGGAGATGATCCCCGGCACGCTCGCCTCGGCGATCGAGAAGGCGCGTGAGGCGTTCGACCGCGCCGACCTGGGCGACCTCCGGACGCGGAGCTACGCGCGGTACGTCGCCGGGGTCGCGTGCCGGGACCTCGGGCGCTTCGCCGAGGCGATCAGCGAGTTCGGCGCGGGGATCGCGCTGTTCGGCGCCCCCGAGCGGTCGAACGAGGACCCGGGCCTCGTGTTCCCCATCTATGTGAGCCTTGGCGGCTGGCGATCGGAGGCGCACGCGGCGCTCGGGCGCTTCGACGAGGCGCTCGGCTCAGCGACCGACGCGCTCCGAATGGCGAGCGAAATCCGCCATCCGTCAAGCCTAAGCATCGCGAGCGCCTACCTCGGATACGCCCACGCGGCGCGCGGCGACGCCGAGGCTGCAGTGCCCTGTCTCGAGCGTGGCCTCGCGGTCAGCCGCGAGCACGACCTGATCCACGGGATTACCGCGAACTCGCTCTATCTCGGCTACTCGCTCCTGCTCCTCGGCGATCGAGAGCGCGGCCTCGAGTGTCTGGCCCGTGCTTTCGAGCGGCCCCTCGGGTCGTTCGTGCTCCAGTGGACGCGATACCGGACCGTCACGGCGGGCGCGTATCTCATAGCCGGCGAGGTCGAGACGGCGGCCGCGGAGGTTTCGGAGGGGCTGGCGGCGGCGACCAAGCGGGACGCGCGCGGCTATCGGGCGCCGTTGCTGCGCCTCCAGGCTGAGGTCTTCGCGCGGCGGGAACGCGGCGATCACGCGCGGGCGCTCGAGTGTCTCAAGGAGGCCCTCGAGCTGGCGACGGAACTCGGCCTGCGGCCCGATTGCGCCCACTGCCACCTCGGTCTCGGCAGGCTCCACCGCCGTACCGGCAAGCCGGAGCAGGCTCACGAGCATCTGACCACCGCGGCGACGATGTACCGCGAGATGAACATGCACTACTGGCTGGAAAAGGCGGAGACCGAGATGAAGGCGGTCTGATGCCCCCCGTTTCGGGAGAGACTACTTAGGGCGATCGATTAGATGCGGAGACGTTCGGACGGGGAGATTAAGGACCGCACGTGGCATCGGGATACTGTCACTGAAATTGTCACTCAATACGTTCAACAGCCCGCCCTTGGCGGCACTTTGGCGCACTGCCGGGGGGTTGGCTAATGGCACTGAGGTATTTAGAAACGCGGGAGTTGTTCACGAATCGGCGGCCGAACTCTTAATCCGAGGGCCGGGAGTTCCAATCCTCCCAGGCGCACCAGAAAATCAACGGCTTGCGGGGCGCTCCCCGCCACGATTGTCACCGAAAACGCGACCGACTGTCACCGAAGCCGTCGGGATCTGAGGGCACAGAGCGAGGTGGGCGGAGATCGACCGCCGGGCCGAGGAGGAGATCCGAATACGTAAGTATGTGATTCTACTAATATAATATCGATGACTCGCCCTCAACATTTCTCTTGACCTTCCAGTTTGTCAACTGTAAAGTCAAGTCTAACGTTAATGGAAATGTCCATGGATACGTCATTGGACGTCATGCCGCGGCTAGTGCGACCAGTCCAGGAGCCCCTCGGTCTATACCTGAGGCCAGGCCGCAACGACCATCGCGTCCTCTCCCAGTTACTTTCCGAAGGGAAAGCCGCAGTGAGTGGGGTCGTTTTTGACCCCGAGTACGTCAACGCCCACGAGGAAATCCGCACTGAGGTCCGTCAGCGCAACCTTGAAGCTCTTCTAGCGAAGGCGGGTTCGCTCCCCACCAACGCGTCTACATCGCAACGCTGGGGATCTTCCTCACGCGCGAGCGCGCACAGGCATTTCTCCAGAACCGTACGTTGCGAGCTAATTTTGCGTGCGCCAACACAGCGTGCTGCCGTCGTGGTGCACCGGACATGCTCGCCAATCCTCGACGACACTTCGTCTTCACGAGGATGGAGGAGGTAGGGAGCATCGGCCGTGTGCCGCCAGATCTTCGCGCTGGTGCGTATCTGGACCGGATCCTTCGTCCCGCGACGGATAGGCTCGGCCGAGCCCTGCAAGCACCTTTGGAGGGCGCGACACGAGGTAGGCTCGAGACCGAACGCCGGAGGTTGGATGGTTGGCGTTACACGCTCGGCGAGATGGCTCGGACCGAACCCGGCAGCACGTACTCGGCGGTGCCGCGGCGGCGGGTTCTGAGACAGCGCCGTCGCGCGTAGGTGTAGATATGCTCCCGAATAGGAGGTGAGATCCATGGCTGGTGCTCTTGCCACGCGTCTCGATAAGGTTCAGAAGAAAGGCGGAATTACAGCGCGGGAGATCGCGCAACTCCTCAATACGACACCGGAGACAGTGTCTCGGTGGCGAGCGGGCAGAACCCAGCCCCAACCAGACCGGCGTGACTATCTGCTCCGGCTGGAGTGGCTAGTCAGCGAGCTCGGCGATTTGTACTCGCCTGAGGAAGCCCGCTTGTGGCTATTCTCGCCACATAAACAACTCGGTGGCGAACGCCCGGCGGATAGGATTCAGCAGGGCAAGATCGAGGACGTCCTCACGGTGATCGCCCAGCTCAAGGATGGTGCTTACGTCTAGAGGATAGTAGCTCGGTGATCTATGATCGGGAGCTTCTCGACAGGCTGGATCAGCTTCGCGCGAATCCATGGCGAGGGGAAGTGTTCCGTCATATGTTTGGTGATTACCCACCTGAGCGGGAGAATCAACGAGGAGCGCGGTGGAATCCTCCCGAGACGCCGGCAATCTATACGAGCCTGACTCGCGACGTTGTGCTCGCCGAAGCCGAGTTTCACATTGCCTTACAGCCGGTTCGGCCAACGGGCAGACGGATCATTTACAGAATCGGGGTTGTCCTAGGCTCCGTCGCTGACCTTTCTATGATGAGGCAGCAAGGCCCGGCCGATCTGAGCGCAGGCGTCAACCATTTCCGCTCTGTGGAACTGGCAGGCCACCCGTGTGGCGTCCACACTCGTTGCGGTGAGGATCGCGCTGTACGAAGCCAGGCAAACTGGTTCGGTGAGCGCCGCGCGAAGCGCGAAGCCGGCGAAGACGTGGAGGCCGTCGAGCGCGAGGGGTCGATGACTCGGTGAGCCAGGGCTGTCACCGGGAATGTCACTGACCAGCTGAAACCGAGCCGTACTTCGCCGCACTTCCGCGGCGCCTTCTTGGTCGCTTTATCTGCAACCAACTTCGCCGCCGCTGACTTTTCTGGACCTTGCGCTCAGAACTCCTAATCCGAGGGCCGGGGGTTCGAATCCTCCCAGACGCGCCAAGCGTTCACGTCCGGTGGTCCCTCACGCGCAGTGGATTCGCCTCAGGAACTGCGCCACCAGACCGTTGAAGGTGGCCGGGTCTTCGAGGTTGGTCATGTGGCCGACGCCCTTGATCAGGACGGGCGCGGCCCCGGGAATGGCGTCGGCCATGAACCGGTGGACCTTGACGCACGGCTCGTCGAACTCTCCGACGATCAGGAGCGCGGGGACGGGAAGCTGGCGGAGCTTCGGCTCGAGCGAATACATGGTCGGGCGGCGCGCCAGGACCCCGCGGAGGGTGTGCGCGAGCCCCCGCGCGCGGTGGGTGGTCACGAGCGAGCGCATGTGGCGGGCGGCCGTGGGCCCCTGGGCCACATAGCGGGCCAGGAGCGGGTGGGCCATGATCGCGTCGGCGAACGCCTCGATCCCCTCGCGCTCGAGGAGCTGGGCCCACGCCTCGCACTGGGCCACCCACTCGGCGGTGCCATCGGAGCCTGCGCCGGTGTCGCAGATGATCAGGCCGTCCACCATCTCGGGATGGGCGAGGGCGAAGTTCAGAGCGATGTTGCCGCCCATGGAGAGCCCGCCGACCACGGCCCGCGCGATCCCGCAGTGGCGCAGCAACCCTCGGAGGTCCTCCACGGAGAGCGGCTGAGAGTATGCCTCGGCAGCCGCCGGGGCCTCCGAGGCTCCGTGCCCCCTGGCGTCGTAGGCGATCACCCGGTAGTGGGCCGCGAGCGCCGCCACCTGGGGGGCCCACATGCGGAGGCCGCAGGAAAAACCGTGAGACCAGACGAGCGGCCTCCCGCGGCCGGTCTCCTCGTAGTACAGCGCGATCCCGTTCACGCTGGCTGTCGGCATGGCGCCCCTCCTCCGATCCGCCGGTCAGTGGGCTGCGTTCGCTCGTGATTCACCGTTCCCCCTTCGAGCGCCGGCTGAGCCGGCGCAATCCGGGGGGAGGTTCGGAAGGGGGGCGGAGCCCCCCTCCGAGGAAGGTCAGGCGGCCTCTTCCCTCGAGAGCGGGCCGCCGTCCACCACGATCGTGGTGCCGGTCATGAACGACGAGGCGTCCGAGGCCAGGAAGATGCAGGGGTAGGCGATCTCCTCCACCTTCCCCCAGCGGCCCATGGCCACGCGCGCGGCGACGGCCCGGTAGATCGCGTCCGCGTTCGGGTTCGTCTTGTAGAGGTTCTCCAGGTAGCCCTGGGTCTCGACCGGGCCGGGGGCGATGCAGTTGACGCGGACCCCGTGCCGGGCCCAGGCGCTCCCGAGGGTCCGGGTCAGGTTGATGACGCCGGCCTTGGCGGCCCCGTAGTGCGGCATCGTCGTGGAGCCGTAGAGCCCGGCGATCGAGGCCACGTTGATGATGACCCCGCCGCCCTGCTGCATCATCTGCTTCCCCGCCCACTTGCAGCCGAGGAAGACGCCGTTCAGGTTGATGCCGACCACCGCGTTCCAGCCGTTCAGGGAGACATCCTCGAACCGGACCACGAAGGAGGCGCCGGCGTTGTTCACCATGATGTCCAGCTTCCCCAGCTCGCGCACGGTCCGCGCCACCAGCTCCCGGACCTGGTCCTCGTTCCTCACGTCCAGGGCCAGCGCGAAGGAGCGGCGGCCGACGGCGCGGATCTCCTCCGCGACGGGGTCCAGGTGCTCCGGCTTGCGGCTCGCGATGACCACGTCCGCGCCGGCGCGCGCGAACTCGATGGCGATCGCCTTGCCGATGCCGGTCCCGCCGCCGGTGACGATGGCGACCTTTCCGTCGAGCGAAAACGCTAATGCTGCCATGGTGCGTCCTCCAGGGTTGAGTGGTGAGGGGACGTGCGAGCGAGCGGCTTGCGATCGGGCAGGCCGCGGCGTCGAGGCCATTATTATCTGCGGGCTCGCGCGCGTGTCAATCGGGGAGTTGGGTCCCCCCTTCGAGAATCTAGGAGGCCGTCGGAGTAATCGCAAGGGCCGTCTGAGCGCCTTTCGAGCGCGGGCTTCGCCCGCGCAACCGATTCCTGGGGGAAGGCTCGGAGGGGGCCGTCGAGGCCCCCTCCGACTGATCTAGACAGGTGGGAGG
>JACQWB010000088.1 GCA_016209385.1 Candidatus Rokuibacteriota bacterium | reverse complement strand
GACGTTCGAGGAGGTCGAGGCGGCGGTGCGGGCCGGGCTGGCGGCCCGGGGCCCGACGGTCGTGGACATCCCCATCGACCCCAGCGAGTACGCCCACCAGATGTGAGAACGTGTGCATCTCAGATTGGAGGTCGACCCGTACAATTCCACCTCCCCTGCGTGTCACGAGGAAGTCGAACGATGGGCGCCAGCAAGCCTTGGGACTGTGACTTTCGCCGGCAAGTGAGGATCTCATCTGACGAGGATCTATGAAGAGGCGTGATTATCCCATCCCCGACCGCTTTCTCGTCTCGGAGCGGTGCCGGCTTTTGGAGGCAGAGATCACCGTCAGGGAATTGAAGCAATCATATGCGGCCTCGTCCGGAGGCATGCTGCACACGGCAAAGATTGCAGTGGACGAACTAATCCTCCGCAGTAAGAAGAGGCAGCGTACTTTATGCCGTTAGGTACGTTAACTATAACGCTCCGACCGATTAAACTTGCGTTTCTTGTTGATCCCTCAGACACCGCCGCGATTCGTCAAGCTATCCGAATAAACTCTTTCCTCTGGGGAGGAAAGTTTAACCCAATAATCCCCCTTGTCAGACGACGGCCAAAGCCATGGCGTGACCCCATCTCTCCCCCGCCGTTAGGGCCAAGCCTCGTTTCGGGTTATCTCGATGCTTTTGACCCTGATTTCGTCGTCGTGGTTGGAAGTTGTTCCGCGGCCGGGATAGATGTTGGCAATAGGAAACTGCTGAACGATTCGGATATACTTCAGGGCGTAATTGAGGACAGAATTCCCCAATACGGAGTTGGCCTCTTCGAGCTCCTCGAATATCTCCTCGTTACGGAACTGAAGTTCGTCCGCCGCGTTCCTATTAAATTCTGTTTTCCCCGTTTCAGGAAGCACCGCCTCTTCTTGGAAAGCGTTTTTGGTTCTCTCCCCCCTGGGGTAGACGGCCTTATGCAGCGGAGCTTTCCGGCGGAACTAGCGCCGGAGATGTCGACGTGCTCGCTTTCCTCTTATTCTGAAACGTTAGCATCCTCAAGTTTGTACCCCCTCCGGCTTTCCTCCCTTTACATCTCTCGTCTCGGCGCACCACGTTTAGGGAGAGAAACCTGCATCTTTGTCCTAGACGCTACCGATCCATTGGATGTCATCGACTACTGGAACCTACGGGCTATTGGTTGGGACGTTGTGCCGGTCCCGACGCAAGGGGCTAAACTAGGTCCGGTTGGGACCCTCGCCCGCCAGTTTATTGAGGAGAATTATTGGCCCTATCGCGACAATCCGAGCCTTTATCACCGCACAACGATCCTAAAGAGCCGCTGTACGACCATAGAGGATCTCGAGGCGTTTATCCAATCCCTTTCTATTTCGAATAGCCGAGACCCTGACAATCCAAAATATCTAAAGGACTCCCACTATCCCCGGATCTGGGATGAATGGGCGCGTACCCACGACGATGCAACTTGCTGCGACCTTGAAGCCGATACCCGGCATCACGATCTGGCCGGCCTGGACGAGCGGGTGAGCTTCCGGACACTGGACCCCAAGTTCATCGCCCGCTTCGACGGATATGGTTCCCCCCGGTTTGCCAACCGGATTGAGTTACGCCAGTACGGGCGAATAGATCCGGTGGCCGAAGTCATCCCGGAGGGGGATTCACGACTTGTTTGGGCAATCGGGGGGATTGGCTTTGACGAGTGGCGGTTCTCCAAGAAAGGTATGACTTACCTCTCACGATTTACCGATTGGCCGGTCCAGTTTACCATTCCCAAGGCTGAGGACATGTTCATCGAATGGTTAAAATCCAAGCAGTGGTCAGCAGGTCTTTCCCCTGCGGGCCGACTGGCCAAGCAGATGCTAATACAGCTAGGTGGAGTCTTTGGAACGTTTCGGCTCGCCAACGAAAAGACGATAGAATTACTCAGCAAGATGGCCGGTGGAGGAACTGTTGCGGCAGGCGGACTGTGGGAGGTAGTAAGGAGAATTGCGAGTCAAGAGGAAATCGTACGGGATCCGAAAATAGTCCTGAAGCACCTAATCGAAGCGAAGATGTTTCAATTGGGAATAGAACTTCAATGCCCCGTGTGTACGCAGCGATCGTGGTATTCAGTCCAAGAGGCCAGCTATGAACTGGAATGCGGGAAGTGCCTTTCGCGCTTTCCTCTCCCCTCAGACTCGCCAAGGGATATCGCATGGTCATACCGGGCCCTCGGGCCATTCAGCTTGCCTAAGCAGGGTTATGGGGTTTACTCGGTCCTTTTGACGCTCAGATTTTTCTCGCATTTGCGTCGGGATGCTACTACCCCCTTACTGAGCTTCACGGCCCGGAAGGATGGGCAGGAGAAAGAGGTCGACCTAGGAATGTTGCTTCAGTACAAGAGCTTCGGGATACCGCAGGCCGAACTTATTTTAGCAGAGTGCAAAACGTTCAATCCCTTTACCCGGGACGACTGTACGCGGATGCGGACGTTAGCCGAGAGTTTTCCGGGAGCTGTGCTCGTCTTCGCTACCCTGAAAAAGGTCCTTACGGCGCAGGAAAAACGGCTACTGGGGGGAGTGGTTAATCGTGGCCGGCGCTACTGGAAGGCTGAACGTCCATTTAACCCTGTTGTGATACTTACAGGGACGGAATTGTTCTCAAACGTCGCGCCGCCTTACTGTTGGCAAAAGGCTAGCGGCAGTCATCGCAGGTTTGCTGAGGAAATAAGAACCCATGACTTGCTCAAATTGTGCGACGTCACCCAGCAGCTTTATCTAGGCCTGCCCCCTTGGCACCAATGGCGTCTAGAGCGTCTGGAAAGGAGGCGGATCAGGAGAGCCACGCGCAAGAGGCGGGGAGGCACAAACTGATCTGAACTCAGTGCCCTCTCCCTGGCGGAGCCGCCTCCCGAGCAAGTCGGTAGAGGGTCAGCGCGTTCCCGGCCAGGATCCCCTCGGCTGCCCGGAGCGCGTCGTCCCGGGTGAGCATCCGGTCCTCGACCAGCGTCTCCAGGGTTCTTCCTACGACTTCCCGCCCCAGCCCTGCGGCGAACCAGTAGAGGTCGGGGATCCCGTACAGATCGGAGCCGTAGAGCAGCTTGGTCCAAGGGGCCAGGCAGAGCAGCTCGCGGAGCACGGGCACGAGCGCCTCCTGCAGGTAGGGGAGGGCCAGCGAGCAGTCCACGTAGACGCCGGCATGTAGGCCAGCCAAGTAGGCGGCCTCCCGGAAGTAGGGGTAGCCGAGGTGGAGGAGCACGATGCGCGCGCCGCGGGACTCCGGGCTGCTGAGCAGCGGTCGCAGGAGCAGGGGGTTGGCCTGGAGCAGGTCCAGGTCGGCGTCGCCGAACCCGGTGTGGAGCTGCACGGGAAGGCCGAGCTCGGGGGCCCGGCCCAGCATCTCCCGCACCAGGAAGTCGAGGAGGGGCTTGCTGACGAGCCGCAGCCGCTCCTGTCCGTGAGCCTCGCGGCGAATGGTCCTGTAGACGGTGCGGGCCTCGGCCTCTGTCACGGGACCGACCGCCAGCCCTGAGCGGTAGGCGACGATGCTCTTGAAGGCCACGACCCCATGGGCCGGAGCCGCCTCCAGCTCCGCGCGGAATGCAGCCTGGAACTCCTCGAACTCCAGGCCCTTCAGGATCAGGGTCTCGGCGAGCCGCTCCAGGCGGAGCACCCGGTGGACGCGGCAGGGGAGGACGCGGCGCATCTCCTCGATGGACAACGCGTTGGGGGGATAGCCGTCGTCCACGAGCAGGGCGGCGACGTGCTGGGCGCGGAAGAGCTCCCGCAGGCGGGCGGCGTCGAGCTGGCTGGTCCGGGCCTCCAGGACCGCCGCCTCCTCGGCAGGTACCCCATAGAGCGTGCCGAGGGCCTGGAGCAGGCGGCGGGTCAGGGGCAGCGCGGGCGCGTGGTGCGCGAGGATGGCCTGCTCGCGGCTCTCGGTCAGCAGGCGCCGGAACTGGTCCAGAGTTGGCGCCATGAAATCCCGGAGCAAGGGGTGGCAGTGCCCGTCGATGATCGGCAGCCCGCCGAGCCCTTCGCGCCCGAAGACGCTCCCGCTGGCCGGACTCATTCGCCCTTTACCCGGCGCCAGTCAAAGAGAGCGTCTCCCTTGCCTGCTCCCGCCGGACGTAGTGCTTTCCTTGACGCCCTCTCTGGGTCTGGTAACATTAATTACGACCCAATAATACCACCATAGAGGGCATGTGCATGAGGACCCGTCAGACCATGACCATCTCGCTCCCGGCGGCGATGATCCGGAAAGTGGAGGAGGTGCGGAAAGCGGAACACCGTACACGCTCTGAACTTGTTCGCGAGGCGCTCCGCAACTACTTTTTCCTCTCGGACCGTCGCTTCCCGGAAGTGACCGCGTCCCCGGCTGAGCTCCGGGCGATCCGCCGCGGTCGAGCGGCGTATGCCCGCGGCGATTACGTCACCCTCGATCAACTCCTGCATGAGCTGGGACCTCCACGTCGCCGGGCCCGCCAGAAGGGAGCTTAACCAACTCCAGCCCAGAGACCGCGAGCGGATCCTCACGGCCTTCCAAGGGATGCGCGAGGATCCGGGACCTCCACCACCTATCGACGCCGTCGGTGAGCGATCGCTCCCGAGTACATCAATATGGCGGAAGCGTAGCAGGATGGGAGCACTGGTAACTCAGTACTTGTAGCGGTGGTGCTCGAGCTCGAACTCCACGGGCTTGTCCTTGAAGCCCCGGACCTCGGAGCGCTTCACCGCCACGTACTCCCCGGCCAGCACCTCCCCCAGGGCCTGGCAGAGCAGGTCATCGCGCTCCAGCTCATCCAGGGCCTCCTCCAGGGAGGTAGGCAGCCGGACCAGGCCGCGCGCCGCCCGGTCGGGCTCGCTCAGCGTGGCAGGGTCCACGAGGAGCGGGCCACCGGGGTCGAGGCCCTTCTCCAGGCCGTCGAGCCCGGCCGCGATGAGGCCGCCCAGCGCCAGGTAGGGGTTGTTGCTGGGGTCCGAGGGCTTCAGCTCCAGGTTGGTGGACTCCATCTCCCGCCCCCAGCGGGGGGAGGCGATCCGGACCGCTGCCTCGCGGTTGTCCGGGCCGTAGCAGACAAAGGCCGAGCTCCAGGACTGGGGCCGCAGGCGCCGGTAGGAGTTGACCGACGGGGCCGTCAGGGCGACCAGCGCCCGGAGGTGCTTCAGCACTCCCCCGATGAAGTGGTACCCCTCCTTGCTCAGGCCGTGGGGGTCGCCGGGGCCGTAGAAGAGGTTCCGGTCCTCCTTCAGGCTCCAGACACTGAAGTGGAGGTGGGCGCCGTTGCCTGCTGCCTCGGGGAAGGGCTTGGGCGCGAACGAGGCGTACAGCCCGTGGGTCAAGGCGACGCCGCGCACCGTGTCCCGGAAAGTGAGCTGGTTGTCGGCAGCCCGCAGGGCCGGGGCATAGCGCACCGGCATCTCCTGCTGCCCGGGGCCCAGCTCGGCGTAATACTGCTCCACGGACACCCCCTGCTTGCCCAGGGCCTCGACGATGTCCAGGATCACCGGGGCGGCAGAGTCCATCCCGATGGAGCTGAAGCAGGGGCTTCGGTCGATGGGCACGAAGGCGCTCCCCTCCTGCCGGGCCAGCGTGAACTCGTTCTCGAAGGCCCCCTTGATGGCGATGCCGCGCTCGGCCGCGCGCTGGATCATCCGCTTGAGGAAGCTCCGGGCGCAGGCCTCCCAGGGGCGCTGGTCCAGGCGGACCATGTCCACGAGCAGCCGGGCGCTGCGGGGCGCGTACGGGAGGATGGCGAAGGTGGCCGGGTCCGGGACCAGCCGGATCTCCCCCACCGGGCCGAAGCGCCCGCCGGGGGTGAGCTGGTCCAGCATGTTGAAGGACTGCATGGCCACGGTGAGCCCGATCCCCGACTCGAGGTAGCCCTCCAGGTAGTCAGCGTGGCAGGCCTTCCCCCGGATCACGCCGTCGTTGCCGCAGTAGAGGAAGCGGATGAGCTGGATCTTCGAGGACTGACACTGCCGCAGGATCCCCCGGATCTGCCGAACGCGCGCGGGGTTCTCGTGGGCCTTCTTGGCGTCCCTGGCGGGCATCTTCGCTCCCCCCTTGCGGCTGGAAGCGGTATCGTAGCACAGGTCAAGTCCCCCGGGACCTGCCGGCGGCATCCGAAAACGCCGGGGACGACCTTCCTACCGGGCCTTGAGCTGGGCGTTGGCCTTGGCGACGTAGCTCGGGTTCGCGTATTTGCTGAACTCCCCCGGGGCCTTGATCTCCCCGGTCTTGATGAGGAAGCCCATCATGGTCTTCACGGCATCCGGCGAGATGACCAGGTCCCGGTTCCACTGCCCGATCCGGCTGTACTCCTCCCAGCCCAGCCTCGCCATGTCCGGCTGGTACCCCATGACCCTGATCAGCACCTCCTCGGCCTCCGGCCCCCGCGTGTACGTGTACTCCATGGCCCGGAGGTGGCCCTTGAGGTAGCGCAGCAGCAGCTCCTCGTTCCGCTGCGCCCAATCCGTCTTCACGGTAATCCCGGTCAGGGGGTACTGGGCGTGCCGGTACAGCTCCGCCAGCACGTGGAACCCCTTCCCCCGAGCCAGGATGTGGAAGGGGAATGCCAGCACCCCGGCGTCGATCGAGCCGGCCTCCAGCGAGCGCCAGACCTCGGGGGTGCCCCCGATCGTGAGCACGCTGTAGTCGCCGGGGAACTTCATCCCCTGCTTCTCCATGAAGGCGATGAGGGAGAAGTAATGCCCGCTCCCCACCCCTGTGGAGCCCACCCGCTTCCCCGTCAGGTCCTTGACCTGGCGGATCTCCGGCTTCGTGACCAGGTGGAACTGCGCATGCTTCGTGGTGGCTCCCAGGATCTCGACCTTCTCCCCCTTCTCGATGCCCAGGAGCACCACGAACAGCGTCGAGTCGAACACCTCGATGGAGCCCCCGATCAGGGCCGGGAATATACGGACGCTGGTCCCCAGGACGAAGAGCTCCGCGTTCACCCCCTCCTCGCGGAAGAGCCCCTTCTCCTTGCCCAGGAAGATCGGGAGATAGTCGAGCGCCTTGGTGGTGACCCCCACCCTGACTGTCTGAGCCTGCCCGGCCCCCAGCAGCCCGAGCAGCAGGGCGACGGCGAGAAGCCCGGATACTGCGCGCTTCATGGTCGTCCTCCCTCCCCGCGCGACCGCGCCGTGAACTGCGCCATAGTTTCTCCCTCGGGCTCCTGGTGTCAAGCGAGAGATCGCATCTCTGGCAAGGAGGGATCTGCAGGGGGAGGCGGCCGTACAGAGTCTGGCCGCTGCTGTCGGCCCGCGACGGCCAGCTCTCACTGGATTGGGCAGTGGACTACTTCAGGCGGAAGGCGAGGTCGTCGTCACCAGGGCTGGCGGAGTTCGTGTTGGCCGATTGGGTGAAGGAGGTATCGATCTGCCGGTTGGGGCCCGCCGAGAGCACCCAGACGATGTTGTTGGCCGCCCCAGGCTGGAAGTACTGGACGTTGCTGTAGTACTTCGTCCCCCAGGGGTCCGCGGTGATTCCGACCTGGTACGGCCCTTTCCACGCGAACGGCCCCGTGGTCCGGTACCCCTTCGTCGAGTCCGCCTTGGGCTGGTTCACGGCCAGGTGGTTCTCGACGTTGTCGAAGTTGTTCGCCGTGGCCTCCGACGTCCAGGCCCCGTCGGCGCTGGTGGCGGGATTGAGGGTGGAGCTGTTGATGGTCGCGTGACTCCCATCGCTGGTGAACAGCGTCTTGATGGTCGCTGCGCTCGTGGCCGGCGTCCCCGAGGGGTTCCCATCGTTGTAGACCGGCCAGAGCCCGGTGTCCTTGTTGAAGCTCAGGATCGCCCCGCTCAGTACGAGGACCTCGTTCTTGGCCCGGCCGATCTTCGCATCGTCCAGGTACTTCAGCAAGAGCGGGGTCAGGATCGCCGCCAGGAGCGCGACGATCGCCAGCACCACCACCACCTCGATGAGGGTGAATCCGCTACGCCCCTGCCGAGCCCCTATTTCGAGCCCCGTGGCCGGCCCTCCCAGAGAGCTGAACCTACCGCCTTACTCAACCCGCATTATGGCACCGGCCATCAAGGCGAGTCCAGCAAGTTGCCTCCGCCTACCGGATGCGGAAGGCGATATCGTCGTCATTCTCCAGGCACGGGCAAGAGCTGGCCGTCTGCGTGTAGGACGTGGTGATCACCCGGTTCGGCCCGGCTGACAGCACCCAGACCGCACGGGCGGTCGCGATATTCCCG
>JACQWB010000087.1 GCA_016209385.1 Candidatus Rokuibacteriota bacterium | reverse complement strand
GGACAGCGCCACGAAGGCTTTCGGTGCGCGGTGGCTTCCACAATGGATGGCGCGCGCCAGCAGGTCCTTGCCGGTGCCGCTCTCCCCGGTGATGAGCACGGTGGCCGTCGTCTGGGCCACCTGCGCGATCAGCTCGTAGATGCGCACCATCCCGGGATGGCGCCCCACGATCGCGTCGAAGCCGCGGGTCTGGGCGAGCTCGGAGCGGAGGGCGAGGAGCTGGCGCTGCAGGGCCCGTTTCTCGACGGAGCGGAGCACCAGCGTGCGGATCTCGTCCACGTCGAAGGGCTTGGTCAGGTAGTCGTAGGCCCCCTGCTTGATGGCTTCGACGGCCGTGCGCACCTCCCGCACGGCGGTGACGAGGATGACCTCGATGGACTCGTCGACGGCCTTGATCTGGCCGAGGAGATCAGTGCCCCGGGCGTCGGGGAGCCGGATGTCGAGGAGGACCATGTCCACCTCGTGCAGCCGGATCGCCTCGAGCGCCGAGGCACCGTCAACCGCTTCCAGAATGTCGCAGTCGTCTTCCAGGATTCGCCGGAGGGACTCCCTGACGCCGGGCTCGTCGTCAACCACCAGGACCACGGGGCGGAGGTCCCGGCTCGGGCTCGGGACCTCGGCGGCCATCTCTTCCGCGTTGCTCATCGTGCGCACCCCGTCGTCAGAAGTTGGGTCGGCTGGTTGAAAAGGGAGCAAGTTGGATGCCAACGCCTCCCCGGCTCCAGGCTGACCGTTAACCGCGCGATTAATTTCGGTTCACTCGCCGCGCTGAGGGGGAGCAGCCCTGGACTGACTCGCCCAGCGCCAGTCTGCTAGATGCCCGGATCGCGGGTCGCCGGTCGAAAAGCGCCGTGCGGGTGCCAGTTAGGCTAGCTGCACAAAGAATTGTTCACGCTGCCGTCGGAGCAGTGCGCTCCAGTCCAGGGTGAGGACCCGAACGCCGGCTCCAGGCGCCGCTCTGCCGCGCTCCGGGGAACTTGGCTTGACTGCGTTCAGGGCTTCGGCTTGGGCTCCGAGCCCCGCATGACAACGTACTCGTTCCGCCCGCCGCCGCGCTGGAGGTAGACGAGTACCGGCTCGCCCGGCTTGGTAGCGGCGAGGCTCTTGCGGAAGCCCTCCACGTCGGCGACCGGCTGCCGGTTGACCTCCAGGATGGCGTCCCCCGGGCGGATGCCCGCCTTGTCGGCGGCGCTGCCGGGGGCGACCGAGCTGGCCACCACGCCGCGCTTCGTGCTGAGCTGGTGACGCTCTGCCAGCTCGGGGGTGAGGGTCGTCACGCTGAGGCCCCAGTCTTCCTCGCCGGGCGCCGCCGCGACCACGGCTTCGGCCTCCGGCATCTCGCCGATCTTCACGGTGAGGGGCGTCCGCGCCTTCTCGCGGATCGCGGTGAGCGAGGTCGGCTGCCCCGGTGGAGTCGCCGCGACCCGCTTCTGGAGGTCTGTCACCTCGCGGACGGGCTGGCCTCCGAAGTCGGTGATGATGTCGCCGGCCTTGAGCCCTGCCTGCTCTGCCGGGCTCCCCTTCATCACATCGGCGACCAGGACCCCGCTGCGCGGCGGCACGCCGAAGCCCGCGGCCAGCTCGTCGGTCAGGTCCTGGATCGCGATCCCGAGCCATCCCCGCACCACGCGCCCCTTCTCGATGAGCTGGCGCATCACCTCGCGCGCCATGTTGATCGGGATGGAGAAGCCGATCCCCTGGCCGGCCGCGACGATGGCGGTGTTGATCCCGACCACCTGGCCGTCCAGGCTCAGGAGCGGGCCGCCCGAGTTGCCGGGGTTGATGGAGGCATCGGTCTGGATGAACGCCTCGTAGGTCGCCACGCCGACGCGGGTCCGGCCGGTGGCCGAGATGATCCCGACGGTGACCGTCCGGTCGAGGCCGAAGGGGTTGCCGATGGCGATCGCCCACTGGCCGATGCGGATCTTGTCGGAGTCGCCGAGCTCGGCGACCGGGAGCGGGCCGGGGGCGTCGATCTTGAGGACCGCCAGGTCGCTCTTGGGGTCGCGGCCGATGAGGGTGGCGGTGAACTTCCGCTGGTCGGACAGCCGCACGTTGATCTCCGTGGCGTTCTCGATGACGTGGTTGTTGGTCAGGATGTACCCCCGCGAGTCCACGATCACCCCCGAGCCCGTCGACCGCGGCTCCTGGGGTGGCCGCCGGCGGAAGAAGCGCTCGAAGAACTCCGGGCCGAAGAACTCGCGGAAGCGCTCCTCCATCTGGGGCCCTTCCGCCCGCCCGCCCCTGGGGGTCGTGCTGACGTTCACGACCGCGGGCATGACGCGATCGGCCACCGAGACGAAGGCGCCCTCCAGGGCGCGGAGGATCGCCTTGGGCTCCGGCGTGTCGGGCGCGGCGGACGCGGGTGCGCCGAGGAGGGCCAGGCAGAGAGTGAGCGCGGCAACGGGATGCACACGACTCGGCACGGGAAACCTCCTTATCGGGAAGGACGGGAGAATCGCGTTCTCATCTTACTCCGCCACCCGGTCGGCGCCAAGGGGGAGCGCCCTGAGCTCGACGAGGCGGCTTCCAGACACGACCGGCGCGGCATCGCCGCGGCGGAGCCCGACGGCCCAGACGATCTCGCCCCCCGCGACGACGAGCAAGAGCCGGCCGCGTTCCCAGCGCGGCACTTTGGCATCGATGAGGAACTTCTTGAGCGGCTTCGATCCGGGGGCGCCGAAGGGGTGGAACCGGTCGCCGGGGCGGCGCCCGCGCACGCGGAGCGGGCTCGGGAGCCGGTCCAGGTCGAACGCTACGCGCCAGGGGCCGGTCGGGGGCTCGTATGTCGGCGAGGGGTTCAGGACGCGCGCCTCGATGACGAGGCCGATCTCGTGCACGGCGACGCTCCCGGGAACCTGAAGCGGCCTCTCGGGAAGGGAGACCGGCTGCCCCTGGCGGGAGAGCCGGAGGTGAGTCGGGCTCCGCTCGATGACGACGCCGCCCACGCGCTGAGGCCCCGCCGGATCCCCGGCCTCGAGAAGATGGCAGAGGGCTCGCAGGGCCCAGGCTCTCAGCGGGCCCCTCTCGCCGAGCCGCGCCAGAGCCTGTCGGAGGACTTCTTCACCCACGCCCGATGGCAGCGCTCGCAGCTCGTCCAGGGCCAGCACCACTTCTTGCCCCCGTGCCACCGCCAGGCGGTCCAGCTCTCGAGCCGCCACCTCCTCGAGCTCCGTCACGAGGGCGCGGGTCAGCGACCCGGCGCGGCAGAGGGCCTCGACGATGCGCGGCTCGAAGCTGGAAGCCAGGAAGGGCAGGAGATCGTGACGGATTCGGTTCCTGAGGAACTTCGGATCCCGGTTCGTCGGATCCTCCCGCCAGGCGAGGCCCACGCGACGGAGCTCCGCCTCGATCTCGCGGCGGCGCACGTCGAGGAGCGGCCGGATGTAAGGGCCGCGGACTGGCGGGATGCCGGCGAGCCCGCGCGGCCCCGCGCCCTGGAGGAGCCGCATCAGGACCGTCTCGGCCTGGTCCTCGGCCGTGTGGCCGAGGGCCACACGCGCGGCCCCGGTCCGCTCGGCGGCGCGCCTGAAGGCGGCGTAGCGCGCCGCGCGAGCTGCGGCCTCAGGAGACTCCCCGGCCCCCCGCGCGACAGCGACTCGCTCCACGCTGACCGCGATCTCACACCGCCGGGCCAGCTCCTCCACGAAGGCTTGATCCGCGTCGGCGTCGGGGCGGAGGCCATGGTTCACGTGGACCACGTGGAGCCTGAGCCCCAGCCTGGGTGCCAGGGTCCGGAGGGAGTGGAGGAGGGCAACCGAGTCGGCGCCCCCCGAGACGCCGACTAAAACAGTTTCACCGCCAGCGACCATCCGGTGGCGGCGAATCGTCCGCAGAACCTGCTCGGGGAGACTAGGACAATCGGAGGGGGACACCCACGCCTTCGGCGTGGGTACCCGGGCCCCCACGCTCCTAGGGCTGGTGCTCACACTGAAGCCCTACCCATACCTCCCCGTCCTCGAAGTACTCCTTCTTCCAGACGGGAACGGTCTCCTTCAGGCGGTCGATCGCGAAGCGGCATGCCTCGAAGGCCTCGCGGCGATGCGCGGCGGATACCGCGATAACGACGCTGGCCTCGCCGACTTCCAGGCGCCCAAGGCGATGGGCCATGGCCAGGCGCTTGACGCTGGGCCAGCGCGCGCGGACGGCGTCGCCCAGCTCGCGCATCTTGGCTTCGGCCATGGGCCCATGGGCCTCGTACTCCAGGAACTTCACCCGTCGCCCTCCGGTCTCGTTCCTCACCACCCCCGAGAACACGACGATCCCACCGGCCTCGGGGTGAGCCACGGCCTCCGTGAGGGCGGCCTCCGAGAGCGGCTCGCCGGTGACGCGGTAGAGATCGTCCACACCCCCGCTGACAGGCGGAAAGCAACAGAGCTCCTGCCCCGGCCGGAGCGGGGCATCGGGCTGGACATAGTCGGTGCCGATGGCGAAGAGCGTATAGGGGCGGTAGCGATCGAGCTCGGGATGGCGGGCGACGATGGCGGCCCAGGCCGACTCCACCGTCCCGCCCTCGGGGACCTCCACCTCGACCCGTTCACGGCCCGCCGCCTCGCGGTAGCGGGCAAAGAGCCGGACAGCGACCTTCATGCTGCTAGGTGCCCGGAGGGGGGCTCCACCCCCCTTCCGGCGCCTCCCCCCTTCTGTTGCGCGGGCGAAGCCCGCGCTCGAATGTCGGAGGGGGCCTCGACGGCCCCCTCCGAGGCCTCCCCCGCCGATTGCGCGGGCGAAGCCCGCGCTCGAACCGGATCGCCTAGAACTGGTGGGACTGACCGCAGCCGCACGTGGACTTCACGTTGGGGTTCCGGATGGCAAAGCCCGCGCCGAGCATCTGGTTCTCCACGAAATCGATCTCGCCGCCGGCCAGGTAGCGCGCGCTCATCGGGTCCACGTACACCTTGATCCCGTGGGACTCGACCACGTTGTCCCCCTCCGCCGCTTGCTCCTCCCAGCCGAGCTCGTAGGAGAAGCCCGAGCAGCCGCCGCCCACGACCCGGATCCTGAGCCCCCACTCGGGCTTCCCCTCTTCCAGTCGCAGGTCCGCCACTTTTCGAGCCGCGGTTTCGGTCAGCGTGATCATCAGTCCCTCCCGGGTCGGTGTTTGGTCATGACGCGATTCGCGATGTCTCATTATATCAGAGGATACCGCCGGCAGGCAGGAGCGTCAGCTCCTCCAGTGACGCGCCGGCCGGGAGGCTCGCCATGAGGACGGCAGCCTCGGCGACGTCCTGGGGCCTCAGCATCCGCGTCCGGTCGGGCGCGTCGGGGATCTGATCCCAGAGTGGAGTGTCCACGGCGCCGGGCACGAGCGCGCCGACGCGGATTCCGTGAGCCCGCAGCTCTTCGGCGAGGACCCGGCTGAAGCCGAGGACCCCGTGCTTGGAGGCCGCGTAAGCGGCGCAGCCCGGGATCGGCCGCTTCGCGGCCGCCGACACCACGTTGATGATCGTCCCCTGCCGTCGCGCCATCATCGGGGCCAGCACCGCCCGGCAGGTCAGGTAGACGCCGCGCAGGTTCACGGCCATCATCTGGTCCCACTCCGAGAGCTTGGAATCCCCAACGGGGCCGAAGGCGGCGACTCCCGCCGCCGTCAGGAGGATGTCGACCTGACCCCACTCGGCGAGCGTGCGCTCGACGAGCGCGGCGACGGATGGCTCCTGGGACACGTCGGTCGGAGCCACCAGGGCCAGGCCGTTCTGGCTTCGGATCAGCGCCGCCACTTCGTTGAGCGCTGCCGTGGTCCGGGACGCGAGCGCAACCCTCGCCCCCTCCCGGCTGAAGGCCAGGGCCACGGCGCGGCCGATCCCGCGGCCCGCGCCGGTGACGATCGCGACCTGACCCTTGAGCTTCACAGTACCTGGCCCCGGGGCTTGATCAGCTCCATGAACTCGGCCCGGGTCTCGGGCCGGTCGCGGAACGCGCCGAGCATCGCGGAGGTGACCGCCTTGGAGTTCTGCTTCTCGACCCCGCGCATCACCATGCAGAGGTGGATCGCTTCGATCACCACGGCGACGCCGCGCGGCTGGAGCACCTCCTGGAGGGTGTGGGCGATCTGCGTCGTCAGCCGCTCCTGAACCTGGAGCCGGCGGCTGAAGACTTCGACGAGGCGCACGATCTTCGAGAGCCCGACGATCTTCTTCCCCGGAAGATACGCGATGTGGCACTTGCCAAAAAACGGAATCACGTGGTGCTCACAGTTATGGGTCAGGTGACCCGCCACAAGGAACGTCGGGTGCGGCTCGCATTTGAAGCTGTAGACGGTATATGGCTTCTTGGGCTTGGGCATCCATCTCACACCGACCACTGTCGTGTAGCTGCTGTCGATAGGCACATAAAAGTCGCTCTGCTTGCGAAAGCCGTGCTTGCCGAACCACCCGGCCTCGTCCCACCTCGGGGAAACGTATATCCTGTAGCAACCCTCGGTGCCGTTTCCGGCCTTGGCCAATGGAGTCTGTAGGTATTCAGCCAACTCGCCCAGGAATTTCCTATTGGCGCTGATGATGAATCTCGCCGCACCGGCGTAATAGCCGTCGCCGTCACAGTACCCATCGAGGAAGCCCCGCATCATCTGCTTCGATGCAGTGACGACCTTGGGAAATTCGAACGACTTTGTCTTGCTTTTGGATCCGTGCTCCGAGATGCCCAACCAGCGACACAGCTTCTCCCCGATGTCGCGAGAGACAACACGGACGCGATAAATCGGGATCTCTTTCTTCAGGAAGCCGGAGGGGACTCTGATCTGATGCACCGCCGGCTTCGAGCCGGGAAAGGCTTGGAGCAACGCCTTTCGATAGACCTTTGCGAACGCCGGGCTCTTTACAGCCAGGCTGATTCGTCGGCCTTCCTGAACGCTCCCGTCGGCGGCCGTCGCCCCCAACACGTATCCCAGAGCATATCCCGGCACGGGTCGGTGGACTTGCCGGCAAAGCGACTTGGGGTTGATCCACTCAACCTCCACCCCCGGCTTGAGATCTTGGGCCTCTTTCCAGCCGGCCCTCGTCATGACAGGATGGTCAGGCGTCACTCGAAAGCGTCCCCTTGCGGTCCGAACCTCCACGATCTCTCGAGTCTTCCTTGAGGTGACCCTGGTCACAGTAGTCGCTTTCAGGTAGCCATGATCCAGAGTCCAGAGACGGTCGCCCACCCGGACCTTGCGCGCCGGTTTGGCCCCGCCGACGGTGTTGACGATCTGCTTGCTCGGGACACACAAACTGAACACATCGATGTCCTTCACCAGCACCATCTCGTCGTAGTTCTCGACGAAGAGCGCGCCGTTCAGGACCTCCTGCACATCCTGCTGGTAGCCGGAGGTCAGGTAGCGGAGCGCCTTGGCCACGCGCTCAGGGGTGCGCGCCAGCCCCTCGCGCCTGGCGTCCTCGCCCAGCTCCTTCAGGAGCTCGGCGATCAGCTTCTCGATCATGACGGGTCCCCTGCGCCCGGCTCCCCCGCGTACTCGAACACGTTGTTCGCCGTCTCGACGAGGGCCAGGCGCCGGAGCGCGCCCGGTGGGAGCACCGCCGCGAGCCAGTGCCAGAACGTCCGGACGAGGTTCTCACCGGTGGTGATGACGCCGTCGAGGAGGGGGACGTCGCCGTTCAGGTCGTGGTGATCCACGCGATCGATGATCGCGCGCTTCACGGCGGTGTCGACGCGCTCCAGGTTCCCGGCCATGCCGGTGACCGGATCCACGCGCCCGGACACGGTGACCTCCAGCAGGTAGTTGTGCCCGTGGGGACGGAAGCACGGACCGTAGATGGCGCGGTTCTCCTCGTCGGAGACCAGGGGGCTCGCCAGCCGGTGCGCCGCGCTGAAGTGGTAGGTCCGGGTCAGCGTCACGGTCTCACGGGCCATGGTAGTCCACGTAAAAGGTCGGGTCCTCCCAGAGCCGGATGCGCCAGAGGCGGTCGGCTCCGAGCTTCGGGCTCAGGAGGTCCCAGATCGTCCGCGCCAGCGTCTCGGTGGTGGGGACGACGCCACCGGCGAAGAGCGCGTCCTGGTTCAGGTCGGCGTGGTCGAAGCGCTGAATCACCGTCTCGCCCACGACCCGCTTCAGCTCGGCGAGGTCCATCAGCATGCCGGTGCGCTCGTCCACGGGCCCGCGGATGGTGACCTCGAGCGCATAGTTGTGACCGTGGACCGTCGTGAGCGCGCCGAAGGCCCGACGGTTCTCCTCGGCGCTCCACTCCGGGCGCCAGTAGCGGTGGGCCGACGAGAAGGTGAAGCGGCGGGTCGCGTAGATCAGCCCGGGCTCGGGGCGCTTCATCAGTCACGCTTTATAGGTTCGCCCTTTCCAGACGACCCGGCGTCGCACGGCACGGCGGTACCAGGAGGCGACGAGCATCGACACCAGCATGACGGTTCCGATCGGGAGCAGGAGCGCGTAGCGCGGGAACGCGTCGGCCAGCCACCGGAGGTACGCGCTGCTTGCCAGGGCGCACACAAGCGCGAGCGCGCCGGTTACGACCACGGGCAGCCCCACGCTCGTATTGTACGCCGAAAGCGCCAGGCTCAACGGGAAAGTTGCAAAGGGAGCGGCCCAGAGGAGCAGCTCGCGGAGGGCGACCGTCGCGGCGGCGCGGGGGCTCGAGTCCAGGAGGTCGAACAGGTTCTTCCGCCATCCCTCCCAGATCGCGGCCAGCCCACGGTACATTCGGGCCTCGGCCAGGGATCGCGTGTTCGCGAAGTAGACCCGGAGCCCCGCGCGCTTGGCTCGGCGCGCGAGCGCCACGTCCTCGAGGATCTCCCCGCTGACCGCCGCATGTCCGCCGACCCGCAGGTACGCGGCCCAGCGTATCAGAATGAACTGGCCGTTGGCCGCTGCCGCCGTGGCGGCGGGGTCGTTGACGGACCGCATGTCGAAGCGCTCGGTGAGGAGCCGGAACACGAGGGGCTGGATGAGGCGCTCCCAGAAGCCGTCGCAGCGCTGCCGCGGCGACAGGCTCAGGAGGTCGAGGCGCTGCGCCTCCGCGAAGGCGAGCGCCGTCGCCAGCGCCTCGGGTGCCAGCACCACGTCGGCGTCGGTGAAGAGCAGCCACTCCCCGGTGGCGACGCCGACACCCTGGTGGAGGGCATGGCTCTTGCCGGTCCAGCCAGCGGGGAGCTCGGCGGCCCGGACGACGCTGAGCCGCGGATCCTCCCGCGCGATGGCTGAGGCGACCGCGAGCGTGCCGTCCTCGGAGTGGTCGTCCACGACGACGACCTGGAGCAACGGCACGCGCTGCGCCAGGGCGGCGCGGACGCACGCGGCCAGGGTGGCCTCCTCGTTGCGGGCGGGGATGATCACGGTGATGCTGGTGTCGGTCGCCGCGCGAGGGAAGTCGCCCTCCCTCTCGAGGAACGGCTGGGCGCGAAAGCGTCGCGCGAGCTTCAGGCTCTCTCGGATCGCGGCGGCACCGACCCAGAGGTGGAAGGCGAAGAGGGCGACTGGCAGCGCGGGCAGCGTCACGGGCCGACTGCGCCGACCGCGGCCCCGCGTTAGCGGCCTTGAAAGCGCGGGGGCCGCTTCTCCAGGAAGGCGCGCGTCCCTTCTTTGTAGTCCTCGCTCTCGAAGGCCTCGAGCGTCAGCTCGCGGATCTCGGCCTGCCGGCTCACCCCGCCGTCCTCCACCGCGGCCTCGATGATCAGCTTGGCGCCGCGCACCGAGAAAGGCGCGTTGGCGGCGACCTTTCGCAGGTAGTCGTAGGTGTAGGACTCCAGCTCCTCAACGGGGAGAAGCCGGTTCAGGAAGCCGATGGCGAAGGCCTCCTGCGCCTCGATGGCGCGCGCGGAGAAGAGGATGTCCTTGGCATAGGCGGGCCCGACCAGGTCGACGAGCTGGCGGGTGCTCTCGAGACCGTACACGATCCCGAGCCGCGCGGCCGGGATGCCGAACTTGGCGCCCTCGGCGCCGAAGCGCAGGTCGCAGGCCATCGCCAGGGCCATACCGCCCCCCATGCAGAAGCCGTAGATCATCGCCACGGTCGGCTTGGGGCAGCGGCGGACGGCCCGGTAGGCGGCCTCCGTCTCCTTGCTGTAGGCCTGCGCCGTCGCGACGTCCTTGCGGACCTCCTTGAACTCGGAGATGTCGGCGCCGGAGGCGAAGGCTTCGGTCCCTGCGCCTCTGAAAACCACCGCGCGCACGCTGTCGTCCTTGCCGAGCCCCTCGGCCACCCGCGCGATCTCGCGCCACATGGCGAGGCTCACCGCGTTTCGAACCTGGGGCCGGTTGAACATCACGGTCGCGATCGCACCGTCGTGTTGG
Organism: Candidatus Rokuibacteriota bacterium; assembly: GCA_016209385.1. Taxonomy (NCBI): domain Bacteria; phylum Candidatus Rokuibacteriota; species Candidatus Rokuibacteriota bacterium. The sequence continues at coordinate 12,925 of JACQWB010000087.1, read as the reverse complement.
ACCAGGATGTCGTCGCTCACGATTTTGCTCCTTTGGCCTCCTCGACGACCCCGTCGGCGAGCAGGCCCTCGATGGCGGTCCGGTCGTAGCCGAGGCCGGCGAGCACCTCGCGTGTGTGCTGGCCGGAGAGCGGGGCCGCGGTCCGTACCTGGGCCGGGGTGCAGCTCAGCATCACCGGGAGCCCGAGCACGCTGACGAGCCCCCACAGGGGGTGCTCGACCTCGCGCACCAGCCTGGACCGCGCGACCTGCGAGTCGGCGAAGACCTGGTCCACCGTGTAGCCCTTCGGGTGCTGGAGGTTCAGCACGAGGCTCTTCTTGTTCCGGTGCAGGTCCGCCGCGTCGAAGAAGGCGCGGTCGCGCGCTGCGTCACCGGGGCGCTCGACCCGCAGCACGTCGGCGCCGAAGTCCGCCAGGACCTTCGTGCAGGTCGGCCCCGAGCGCACTGTCGTCAGGTCGATCACTCGGAAGCGGCTCAGCGGCAGGCTCATCCGGAAATCCTAGTGTAGGGGAGCGCGAGAAAAACCGCAAGGAGGAGGTCGGGAGGTTCGGGAGGTGGTGGCGGTGGCAGGACTCGAACCTGCGACAAAGGGCTTATGAGACCCCTGCTCTGCCTCTGAGCTACACCGCCGAAAATCCCATGGACAGGGTAGGTCAATTTGCTATAATTCGCCCAAAAATCAACCCCACACTATCGAGTCCCGCGGATCAAGTCAAGTCGCCGGGGCTCGGAGGGCTTGCATGATGCCGCTCCGAAAGCGTCCCAACATCGAGGACGAGGGAAATCCCTACTACGACGCCGACGGCGACCAGGAAGACGAGGAGCCGGAGGAGCTCGAGGACGACGAAGACGAGCTCGAAGACGACGACCTCGAGGACGAGGACTTCGACGACGAGGAGGAAGACTTCGACGAGGAGGAAGACGAGGAGCACGAGGACGAGGACAAGTGACAGCCATGAACTGAATCTCCTGACACCTGTGGACCCGTTGCGATGCCCGAGAGTGTGACTGTGCGGCCTGTCAACTGCGCGAGCGGGAGGGTACCATGGCGATGCTGAGTTATGAGGGCTGGCTCTTTCTCCTGCGGTGGGTCCATTTCCTGGCCGGGATCGTGTGGATCGGCCTGCTCTACTACTTCAACCTGGTCCAGACGCCGTTCTTCGCCGAGACCGAACCGGCGGTGCGGAGCGGGGCGATCCAGAGGCTCGTGCCGCGCGCGCTCTGGTGGTTCCGCTGGGGCGCGATGATCACGTTCCTCTCCGGCTGGCTCATCCTCCTTCATCGGATGGGCGAGCTCGGCGTCCTGGGATTTTTCAACACCGGCTACGGCTGGGCGATCTTCCTCGGGGGCGCGCTGGGCTCGTTCATGTGGGCCAATGTCTGGTTCGTCATCTGGCCCGAGCAGAAGGTCGTGATCCAGAACGCCATCGACACGGCGGCCGGCAGGCCGGCCAACCCGGCGGCGGCGGCAGCCGGCCAGCGCGCGGGCTTTGCCTCGCGGACGAACGTGGTCTTCTCGATCCCGATGCTCTTCTACATGGGCGCGGCGAGCCACCTCTCGACGCTCGCGGACATGATGAGCCGGGGCGGGAAGATCGGGATGGGCCTCGTGTGCGCGGTCGTCATCCTGCTGGTCGAGGCCAACGCCCTGTTCGGGACGGCGGGCGCCACGAAGAAGCCGCTCGCGACGGTCAAGGGCACCCTCTGGGCGGGCTTCATCCTCGCGCTGATCTTCTACCTGCTCTTCGAGATCTTCTTCTAGATCATCGGAGGGGGCCTCGGCGGCCCCCTCCGAGGCCTCCCCCAGAGCTTGCGCGGGCAGAGCCCGCGCTCGAAGAACGCGTGAGGACAATGCCAGCGCAGCGGTATTTCAGCATGCTTCTAGGGAAATCGGCGATGCGCCCCTCTTCTGGGCGGAGAGGCAAGGGTGAGGGGCCTACTGGAGGAAGGCGGCCAGGTCGGGGATCGCCGGGGCGAGGTGTAGCATCGGCTGCATGACGCTGCTCTCGCGCTTTGGCTTGTAACCCGGCGGGTACATCCCACGGACGAGGCGCGCCTCAAGTAGCACCGGTGAAGAGCCCTTCACCGGCGGAGCGAGCGACCCCGGCTTCGACGGGTCGGGATTGTGGCAGGCGGTGCACTGGGTCAGGTAGACCTGTCTTCCCCTGTTTGGATCGCCGCTCCCGGGCCCTGGCGCCGTCGAGTCTTCGGCACAGGCGGCCAGAATCAGGGCGAGGGTGAACCCCGCGAGTGCCCCGGGCCGCATTTCAGGCGAGAAGGTCCTCCATGAGGGAGGCTTTCGCTTCGTCGGACAGACGCACGCGGGCCTGTTCGCCGGGGTGGTCCACGACCAGGAAGACTTCGGCGTCGCGAAAGGCCGCTGCCTGCTCGGAGGTGAACGCGAACTTCACGAAGTGGACGGCGCTGAGCTTTCCCCGTTCCTCGTCGGACCGGCCCGCCTCGAAACGGCCCGGGATCGCGTACTCCTTCCCGACCTGGATCCAGACGCGGTCGCCCGCGTCGATGCCCATGAACCGGTCGAGGAGTTCCTGGATGCGGGCGGAGTCCTCGATCTCGATGAAGAGAGTGGCCGAGAGCTCGCCCGGCTCGGGGATGAGGTCGTTGTAGGCGTCGATCTCCTCCTGCACCCGGGCGTCGTCCACGATCCGCTCGGTCCGGCACATCTCCTGGATCTGGAAGAGCACGGTCTTCCGGTTCTCGAAGAGAAAGGAGAGGTGCGGGCCGACCTGGACGCGGCGGGTTCGCTTGAGGTCGATGATCCGCGCGCGGATGGCCTCGCGGGCCTTCTCGTACTCGTAGATGTTCTTGACGTCGGAGCGATCGATCTTCTTCATTCGACGGTGAACCCGTAGGCCTCGGCGAGGATCTGCACCGGGTGCTGCGGCGCGGTCCCCGTGCCCTGGGCGATCTGGAGGGCCGCGAGGGGGCAGTCGGTCGCGATCCGGTCCGGCCGCGCGGCCTCGATCTCCTTGAAGAGCGGTCGGGCCACGGCCAGCGACAGCTCGTAGTACTGCCGCTTGAGCCCCCACGTCCCGTCCACGCCCGCGCAGCGTTCGATCACCTCCACCCGCGCCCCGGGGATCAGCCGGAGCAGGTCGGCGGACTTGGTCCCCAGGTTCTGCGCCTTCAGGTGGCAGGGGAGCTGGTAGGCGACAGTGCCCGGGCGCCCGACGAAAGAAGTCTCCAGCTTTCCCTCCGCGTGGAGCCGCATCAGGAACTCGAAGAGGTCGCGGGTATGGCTCGCGACTAGTCGCGCGTCCTCTGAGCCGTCGAGCCAGGGATACTCCTGCTTCAACATGTAGCTACACGTCGGCCCGGGGACCACGATCTCGCGCCCCTCCCGGACGGCCGCCGCCAGCGCCCTGACGTTCTCGCGGATGAGGGCTTGGGCCTCGGCAACCGCGCCCCCGTCCAAGTACGGCATACCGCAACAGCGTTGGGGGGGGAGCGTAACGTCCACCCCGTTCCGCTCGAGGACCGCCGCGGCGGCCTTGCCGACGGCGGGATTATTGTATTCGACCGCGCACGTGGCGAACAGCGCCACCCGCGCCTGCGGCGAGAAGCTCGCCGGCCGGCGCCGCGCGAACCATCGGGAGAACGTCTCCCGGTGGAAGCGAGGGAGGTTCCGATCCTTGTGGATACCCACCACAGCCTGGAGAAACGCCCGGTGCGCGCCCCACCGGTTCGCCCAGTTCGAGAGCGGGGCGGTCAGGCTCCCCAGCTTGCCTACGAAGGCGGTGTTGCCGAGAAAGCGGTCCTGGAGCGTGACGCCCTCTGTCCGAGCCCGGGCTGCGCGGGAGCGGAGCATGAGGCGCGGGAAGTCCACCTGCCAGCGGTGGGGCGGCGTGTAGGGGCAGTGGTTGAAGCAGAGCTTGCACTGGTAGCAGAGATCGACCACGCGCCTCAGGTCGGCGCCGGGGAGCTTCTCAGCGTCTCCGTCCACCGCCTCGGCGTCGAGGCTTTGGAACAGGTCCTTGAACGACGGGCACAGCGTGATGCAGCGGCGGCAGCCGTTGCAGATATCAAAGACCCGCCGGAGCTCGGCGTCGACCTTGCCGAGCTGCCAGAAGTCGGGCGCGCGGATATCCAGCGTCAAATGGCGTCGGCCGGCTCTTTGCCGGCGATCTGGTTCAACCCCTTGGTGAAGCGGCCGGCGTGGGACTTCTCCGCCTTGGCGAGCGTCTCGAACCACTCGGCCAGCTCGGAAAACTCTTCTTCCCGGGCGGTCTTGGCCATGCCCGGGTACATCTGGGTGTACTCGTAGGTTTCCCCCTCGACCGCCGACTTCAGATTCAGCTCGGTCTTGCCGATCGGCACCCCCGTGACCGGGTCGCCCACCGACTTGAGGAAGTCGAGGTGGCCGAAGGCGTGGCCGGTCTCTGCGTCAGCTGTGTCCTTGAAGAGTCCGGCGATATCGGGGAAACCCTCGATGTCGGCCTGGCGGGCAAAGTACATGTAGCGCCGGTTCGCCTGCGACTCGCCGGCGAAGGCTTCCTTCAGGTTCTTTTCGCTCCTGCTTCCCTTCAGGTCTCTTCTTGCCATAAAGCGAAATCCTCCTCCGCTGTTCGCGTCGTTTACCGCATGCCCCTTTCCCCGGCGCGTCCGGCTGCCGACGGCCTTCCGGCCCCCAGGTCGGCCCGATACGCCTCGGAGATAAAGGGGTGTCGACCTCTCGCTGTGACCCGGCGACCCGGGGCGACTCAGGCCGGCACTTGAGCCCGGGCCGTGTGGGGACACCCGTAGCGCATGCCGCCCTGTGCGTGCGTCGCCAGTTCGGCGACACCAGCGAGCGTCAACGCGATGCCGCAGTGCTTGCACGCGGCCACGTGCTGGGACGCCGCACCGCCGGGGGCCGCCTCCGTCCGAGCCACCTGGGCCGGGGTCGGGAACGAGTGACTGCACGTGTAGCGCATTCCCCCGTGCCTTGTCCTGCCGGCCTCCATGAAGTGCCCGCCGCAAAGGGCCACCCCACAGGCCGTGCACAGGCCGACTATCTCCTTCGAGACTGCCACTTCCATCAGGCACACGTAGCACTTCATGGCTTCTCCTTTCTTCTCAGCGCTGCGCACCGGTTGAACTCCGCCGCGAGCAGCGATCGGTCGCCCTCGCCTGGACGAGCGTGTGCGGCACCCACAAGCACGTCAGCCGCGATTCCGGCAGCGCTTGCACAGGCCCCAGAGGTCCAACCGGTAAGACCTCAATTGAAACCCCGCGCGCGTCGCCGCCCGCTCGGCGTCCTGGAGCGCGGGGTCCCGCCTCACGGGCAAGGTGATCCCGCACCGCATGCAGACCAGCCGTGCTCCCGTGTCCTTTCCCGGGAGACGCCTGGCGCTCGGGGCTGGCGGACGCTCGTCGTGCCGTCCCCGCGGCGTTCCAGCCGGACGCTTCCCGTCGCACGCGGGGGAGCCCGCCGGCGTGCGCCGCTCGACACCCCGGTTCGGCACCTTTGCCCTGCGGTCGGGTCGTGTCATTGCTAGTTAAGAGTCATTGTTTACGGAAAATTATTTTCCACTCATGCCGCAAAAAAAACAGCGGCGCTAACTGCCCTTACGGCGGCAGCGCTTGCACACGCCGTACAGGTCCAACCGAACCGCGCGGAGCCGAAAGCCCGACGTTCGGGCGAGGCTCGACGCCCGTCCCGCTGGGAGCTCGAACTCGAGGTCCAGGATCCTGCCGCAGTCGGTGCACATCAGGTGGGTATGGGGCTCGGGCTTCATCCCGTCGTAGCGGTTCCTGCCTTCGCGGAACTCCAGCTCGAGGACCTCGCCCATGCGCTTGAGCCGCTCCAGGGTCTTGTACACGGTGGCGATGCTCAAGGTGGGGAACGTCGGACGGAGCTCGCGGTAGATGTCCTCCACGCTCGGGTGGTTCTTGTTGTAGACGAGCGCGCGAATGATGCCGAGCCGCTGGGAGGTGATCCGCCCCTCCGCCTCCTTGAGCCGGCCCACCAGGTGGGCCACGCGGGCCTCAGGCTCGGCCCTGGCATACGCCGATGATTTTCTGTAGAATTTCATTTGCTATAAGGAATACCATGCCAGCAGAGCCTTGTCAATACCCGACGGGCGCAGCGGGAGGCCCCGGGTGCCGCCTCAGGATCCCCGTGCGGCCGGGGCGGCGGCCGCGTCCAGGCGGAGCCCTACTTGAGGAAGGCTTCCAGGTCTCGGATGGCGGGGGCCAGGTGCGGCATCGGCTGCATGACCGCGCTCTCGCGCTTGGGGGTGTAGCCCGGCGGGTAGGTTCCCCGGACGACTCGCGCCTCCAAGAGCTCCCGCGAGGATCCCTTGACAGGAGGCGCAAGCGCGCCCGGCTTGGCCGGGTCCGGGTTGTGGCAGGCTATGCATTGGGCCACGTAAATCTGCCTCCCCCGGTTCGGGTCGCCGTCGCCGGCCGTGGGTGGTTTTGAATCCTCGGCGCAGGCAACGAGCGTCAGGGCGACGGCGACCCCTACCAACGGCCCGGCCCTCATCTCAAGGGAGAAGACCCGACGGCCTATTCGCTTCTGCGCAGGAAGAGGAACTCGTAGACCACGGCGGCGAGCGTGCCACCGATCAAGGGGCCGAGCCAGTAGATCCAGTGGTTGTCCCAGGCCCCGGCCATGAGGGCCGGGCCAAAGCTTCGCGCCGGATTCATGGAGGCGCCGGTGACCGGCACGCCGATCAGGTGGTCCACCAGCACGGTCAGGCCGATCGCTGCGGGCGCGAGGTGCCCGAGGCCTTTCGGGTCCATGGCCGTCGCGAAGACGACAAACACCAGCGCAAACGTCAGGACGATCTCGGCGAGGAGCCCGCCCCCGGCGCTCACGCCGGAGCCCAGGCCGTGGGCCCCCAGGTTACCCTGCGCGGCGGCGGGGATCACCTGCGCCAGGAGCCCGGCGCCGACCACCGCGCCGACCAGCTGGGCCACGACGTACCAGATCGCCGTCGGGAGGCTGATCTTTCCCGTCACCAGGGCCCCGAACGTCACCGCCGGGTTGATATGGCCGCCGGAGAGTTTTGCCGTGGCGGCGACGAGAAGTGCGATCGCGAAACCGTGAGCCAGGGCGATCGCGACCAGACGTGCTGAGGTCAGTCCCTCTTTCATCAGCCCACCGGTCACGACGACCGTGCCGGCGCCGAGGAAAATGAAGAGCAGGGTGGCGATAAACTCCGCTAACGCGGCGCGCCAGGTCGCATCCATGGTTCCCCTCCGTTCTCCGAAATCGGTTCTTGAAAAAAGGCGACAGGCACACGGATGTCGGCTACGCGGGAGGCATATTCCTCCCGCCTTCGGAAGCCTGTCAAGGGGAAAGTTTTCCGGGTGGTCGTTTGACTGCTCGGAGGCAGCTCCCTATAATGGCGCGAATCGCGCGGACCCGACGATGCTGCTGAAGGGAACGCTGGTGAACGTGGCCGCGGTGCTCGCCGGCGGGGGGCTGGGCCTCCTCGTGGGCGCGCGACTCTCGCCGCGGCTCCGGGGCGTCATCACCGACGCGCTCGGCCTGGCGACGATCCTGATCGGCGTGCGACTCGGGCTCAAGACCGAGAACCCGCTGATCGTGATCGGGAGCCTGGTCGTCGGGGGCCTCCTGGGCGAGTGGTGGGACCTCGAGGGAAAGCTCGAGCGCGCCGGCGCCTGGCTGAAGTCGCGCGTCGGCTCCTCGGAGGGGAGCTTCGTGGCGGGCTTCGTCACCGCGAGCCTGGTCTACTGCGTCGGGCCGATGACGATCGTGGGCTCGATCCAGGAGGGCCTGAACGGGGATGCCGCGGTCCTCTACGCCAAGTCCATGCTGGACGGCGCGGCCTCGATCGCCTTCGCCTCCAGCCTGGGTGTCGGCGTGCTCTTCTCGGCGCTGACCGTGCTGGTGGTCCAGGGAGCGCTCACGCTCCTCGGCGCCCAGCTCGCCTTCATGCTCGACGAGCGGGTCCTCAACGAGATCACCGGGACCGGCGGGGCGCTGATCCTGGGGATCGGACTCTTGCTCTTGGATGTGCGGCGCGTGCCTGTCGCCAACTTCCTTCCAGCCCTCGTCGCCGCCGTCGTGCTGGCCGTACTCTTCCGCTGAGCCCTCCGAGGCCCCCTCCGATTGGCCTAGCGGCGCTTCCGCTTCCGGCGCTCCATCTCGGGCTTCACCGTGGTCTCCAGGCACTCGGGACAGATGCCGTGGGAGAATGCCGCGTCGGTTCGCGTGGCGACGTACCAGTCGAGCGGCACCCACTCGTCGCGCTCGTCGCGGATCTTCTTGCAGTACGAGCAGATCGGGAGGAGCCCCTCGAGCCGCTTCACCTCCTCCTGGAGGCCGAGGATGCGCTCGGCGACCCGCAGCCGGGCCGCCAGTATCTCGGGATCGAAGGGCTTGGTGACGAAATCGTCAGCGCCCACGTTCATCCCGGCCAGGTAGTTGTCCCTCCCGCCGAGCCCGGTCAGCAGGATGATATACGTGTACTTCGGCCGGGGTTCAGCGCGGATCCGGCGGCACAGCTCCAGCCCGTCCATCTCCGGCATCAGCCAGTCCGCGATGAGCACCGGGAAGTAGTCGCGCTCGAAGGCGGCCCAGGCCTCGCGACCGTTCCCCGCTCCGACCGGCTCGTGTCCGAGCTTCTCCAGCAGCGTGCTGAGCAGGAGCCGCGTCCCTGCATCGTCTTCAGCGATCAGGATTTTCATGCGGTGGTCCCACGGCTCGGAAGGCCAGCTGGGTGTGCGTCCCGTTCTCGCATCTTGATGCTGCTCAGAATCGATCGTACGCGCGCTCCCGGCGCTTGTCCAGGGCGAGGGTCGCGTCGCGTTGGCCGCCGTCTCCACCTGCTTGCTGTCCAGGCGAGAGGGGATCGGAAAATTTCAGGACGACGCTGGCCGTCCCGCCACCGGCCCCAGGTCCTCCAGCACCTCGACGAAGGTCGCGGTGATCCGAGAATCCCAGAAGCCGGCGTCGGTCTCTCGGAGGAGGATCGAGACCGCCTCGGCGTGGGCGAGCGGGCCTTTGTAGGGCCGCTCGCTGTGGAGCGCATCGTAGACATCCACCACCGCCATGATGCGGGCTCCGAGCGGGATCCCGTCGCCCTTGAGCCCGTCCGGGTAGCCGGAGCCGTCCCAGCGCTCGTGATGATGGCGGATGACGGGGCGCACGCCGTCGAGCGTCCGAAGGGCCTGGACCAGATCGGCGCCCACGGCAGGGTGTGCCTGGATTCTCGTACGCTCGACCGGGTCGAGGGGCCCGGGCTTGAGGAGAATCCCGTCGGGCACGGCGATCTTCCCCAGGTCGTGGAGGTAGCCCGCCAGCCGGAGCGCCTTCAGGGTTGGCTGATCGACTCCCAGCGCCTGCCCCAGAGCTACCGCGTAGCGCGCCAGCCGCTCGCAGTGCCCTCCGGTGTACGGGTCCCGAGCCTCGATGGTCAGCCCCAGGGTGGTGATGACGCCCTCGGCCCGCTCCAGTTGGTCGAGAAGGGATTTGACCCGGAGGAGTGCGGCCACCCGCGTGCGCAGCTCAGTGAACTCGACGGGCTTGGCGAAGAAGTCGTCGGCCCCCGCGGCCAACCCGGCCACGCGAGCGTCCAGATCAGCCACCCCGGTCAGGAGGATCACGGGCGTGAGCTGAAAGCGCGGATCACCCTTGAGGCGGGCGCACAACTCGATGCCGCTCATGACCCCCATGTGGACGTCGGTGAGGATGAGATCCGGCGCGGTCTGCTCCACGAGCGCGAGCGCGACTTCCGCTGAGGCCGCAGTCACGACGCGGTAGCCCAGCCGCGCGAGGTGCTCGTCAAGGACGTCCCGCAGTGCCGGATCGTCCTCAACCACGAGGATTGTCGCTTGACCCACCGGTCTTCCCACCTTCGCGCTGGCCATCCCCGGCTGGCCCTCCAGCCAGCAGCGGTCAGGGAGCGCCCGTGGCGGCCGAGTCTGCCAGCAGGGCCCTTAACGCCCGCTGGGTCACCTCGCGCGCCTCTGCGGGCGTAAAGGGTTTGGTCAGGCAGGGCGCGGCGACCCGCTCCAGAAACCTCCTGGTTTCCGGGGTAAGCGTGTCGCCGGTGAGGAAGACGAATCGCCGGAGGAGTTCGGGGTGGCGGCCCTCCACCTCGCGGTAGAGCCCGGCCCCGTCCAGCTCGGGCATCCGGAGGTCGCTCAGGATCAGGTCGTAGGCCCGCGCCTGAAGCTTTTCGAGGGCAAGGGCCCCGTTGTCCGCCGTGTCTACCTGATGGCCGTCGGCGGACAGGATTTCCGCCAGGACGCTCAGGATCCCCGGCTCGTCGTCCACGACGAGGAGCCTCTTCCCCCGGACGGATAGGCGTGCCTCGGCCGCCCGGGTCTCCGCCACCGCCAACTGCGGAGCCTCCAGCGGCAGCTCGACGATGAAGGTCGCGCCCCGTCCTGGTTCGCTCTCCGCCCGGATGGATCCTCTGTGCTCGGCGATGATCCCCTGGCAGAGGGAGAGTCCTAAGCCCGTTCCCTGCCCCGGGGGCTTGGTCGTGAAGAACGGCTCGAAGATCCGCGCCTGGATCTCGCGCGGGATCCCGGGCCCTGTGTCGGCCACCTCGAGCGAGACCCGTCCCGCCACTTCGTCGTGCGCGGTCGTGAGGGTGAGCTGGCGTGGCGCGAGAGCTTCGCGCATCGCGTGGTGGGCGTTGGTGACGAGATTCACCACCACCTGGTGAAGCTGGTGGGGATCGGCCCAGAGGACCGGGAGGTCGGGGGCCAGGTTGAGCGTCACCTCGACGTTGTCCACCCGGAGGGGGTAGGCCAGAAGCTCCACGGCCTCCTGGACCACGTGGTTGAGCGAGACCCGCTGGCGCTCCAGCGGGTGCTGGCGCGCCAGGGTGAGGAAGTTTCTCACGATGCGGGCGCAGCGCTCCGTGGCCTTGGCGATCTTTTCCACTCGCTCCGCGACGGGTCCGCTCCCGGCCATCTCGCGGAGGAGGGCCGACTGGCCCAGCAAGACCGAGAGGGGGTTGTTCAGCTCGTGGGCCACGCCCGCCAGGAGCTCGCCCATGGTGGCCAGCTTCTCGGTCTGGAGGAGCTGCTCGGTGCGCTCCTGGACCTTGGCTTCCAGGTTTCGGGCGTACTCCTCCACGGTCCGCTGCGCTTCGGCGAGTCGTCCGTTAGCTCGGACCAGCTCCTCGAGGGTCGCGAAAAGAAGCTCGATCATCTGCTGCTTGTCGGCGTTGATGACGAGCTTCTGCTCCCCCAGGGCCAGGGTGATCTCGACATCCAGGCGGCCCTGGCGGCGCAGCTCCAGGTTCTCGAAGATCCGCCGGACCCGCTCGAGGAGGTAGTCGTCCTGGAATGGCTTGGTGATGAAGTTGTCGGCCCCGTGCTGGAGGCCTTTGATGAAGTCCGCCGGGGTGTTCCGCTCGGTGAGGAGGACGAAGGGAATCCGCCGCGTCCGCTCGGCAGACTTCACGGCCTGGCAGAAAGCGTAGCCATCCATCTGGGGCATCACGACATCGGAGACGATGAGATCCGGCGGCGCCACCCACACCCGCTCCCAGCCCTCCAGCCCGTTCGTGACCACGTCAACCCGGTAGCCCTCGCCTTCCAGGAGGAGGCGGAGGTGTTCGGCCTGGGTCGGGCTGTCTTCAGCGACAAGGATCGTGCGTTCCATAACCGCTGACGACCTATCCCGCCGTGACCAGGGAGCGAATCATGACGGAGATCTCCTCAGGCGAGAGCACGTGCTGGGCCGCCCCCAGGCGAACGGCTTCTCCCGGCATCCCGAAGATCACGCTCGACTCCTCGTCCTGGGCGACGGTTACTCCGCCCACCTCCCGGAGCTTCTTGAGCCCCGCCGCGCCGTCCCGCCCCATCCCGGTCAGGAGGATGCCGATTGCTGACCGGCCATACGCTTCGGCCACCGATTGGAAGAGATAGGAGGCCGACGGGCAGAAGCCGTCTTCCATCGGCTCTTTCGTCAGGCGGATCCGCCCATCCTTCGTGATCCCCATCTGGAAGCCGTCCCGGGCGAGGTACACCGTGCCCGGGCGGATCGACTCACCGGGCTCGGCCAGCTTCACCATGAGCCTGGCTCCCTGGCCGAGCCATTCGGCCAGGCCTTCGGTGAAACCCGGCGCGATGTGTTGAACGACGAGGATCGGGACCCCCAGGTCGCGGGGTAGCCTTGAGAGAATCTCAGCGACGACCTGAGGCCCACCGGTAGAAGCGCCGATGGCGATGAGCCTCATCTTCCTGTCGGGTTTTGCGGGAAGCACGGAGGGCAGCGCCGGGCGTTCACGCCTCGGCCATCGCCTGACCACCTTCACGTCCGCCATCAGCCTGACCGTCTCGACGAGGCGTCGCGCGCTCTCAGCGTGCTTCGGGTGATCCGGCCCCCCGGGCTTGTCCACCACTGTCAGGGCCCCGGCCTTCAGCGCCTCAAAGGTCATCGCCACCTCCTCCCGGCTCGTGCTGGCGCTCACCATCACGATGGGCGTGGGGACCCGCTCCATGATCTGACGCGTGGCCTCGAAGCCGTTCAGCCGGGGCATGTGGACATCCATGACGATGATGTCGGGCTTGAGCCGTTCGGCCTGCTCCACGGCCTCCCGGCCGTCCCGAGCCGTGCCCACCACCTCCAGCGCGGGGTCCTCGCCGAGCAGGTACGCGAGGTACTCCCGCACCGTCGCCGAATCGTCCGCCACAAGCACCCGGATCATTCACTCCTCCCCCGCACACCCCGCCCCTTTGCGATGCCCCTCACCTCGCCCCTCCACGCAAGCTGCGAGCGAAGGCGAGCCTCCTCAGCGGGCACCCGACCCTTGCGGTCGGGTCATGGCCGGGTGAGGGGAGAGGATCAAGGTGAGGGGCACGCATTCAAACCAGCCGGCGGATGATCTCGAGGAGGTTCGACTGGTCGAAGCTCGATTTGATGATGTAAGCATTGGCGCCCACCTCGATCCCGCGCTCCTTGTCTTCCCGCGATTCGAGCGCCGTCACG
>JACQWB010000086.1 GCA_016209385.1 Candidatus Rokuibacteriota bacterium | reverse complement strand
GTTCGGGAGTACCTGCTCAAGCAGGGGCGCTGCGCCCACTTCACCGAGGAGGATCTGGGGTACTTCCAGGCCAAGGTGGACGAGATGTGGGAGAAGTGGGAGCTCCCGGGCGTGATCCCGTTCCGGAAGGATGCGAAAGTCAACGCGTAACCGGGGCTCGGGCCTCCGGCGAGGCTGAAACGGTGCCAGGCTTAGCCCCTTGAACAGGCGGCCTGGCACGTGTTTTTTCTGGCCTCGTGTGATATGATTTCGCGCGGTTAATCGCGTGGTTCCGACGCTCGGTTCCCCAATGAAAGGAGGAGGGCATGATAGGCCGTAAAGGTATTCTCGCCTCAGTGGGAATGTTACTGGCAGTCGTCCTGGCCCTCGCGTTCGTCAGCGGCGTCGCGGACCGGTCCGCCCAGGCCGCGTGGCAGCCCTCGAAACCCATCGAGTTCGTCATCCAGACGTCCCCGGGCGGTGGCTCAGATATCTACGCGCGCTTCTGGATCGGGATCATCGAGAAATACAAATTCTCACCCGTCCCGGTCGTGCCGGTCAACATGCCGGGCGGGGCGGGCGCCGTCTCCCTGGCGCACCTGCACAGCAAGCGGGGGGATCCGCACTATATCTCGCCGACCCTGAACAGCGTCATCACCACCCCGCTCCTCCAGAAGATCCCCGTCATGTACCTGTCGGAGGATCTGACCCCGGTCGTGAAGATGATGATGGACCCCTTCATCCTCGTTGTACACCCCGAGAACTTCAAGAACTTTGAAGAGTTTCTGGCGGCCTGCAGGCAGCGGAGCCTCACCGCGGCCGGCACCGGCTCCAAGCAGGAGGACGAGATTCAGATCTTCGCGATGCAGCACGCATTCAAGTGCCAGCCCTTCAAGTACGTGCCGCACAAGGGGGGCGGTGACGTAGCCAAGGCGGTGGCCGGGAAGCACGCGGACTTCAATGTGAACCAGCCGTCCGAGATGCTGCCTCACTACCCCCAGCGGCTGATCCCAATCCTGAGCTTCCAGAAAGACAGGGCGAAGGAGTTCCCTGAGGCGCCGACCCACTGGGAGAAGGGGATCAACTCCCAGTGGGCCGAGCTTCTCGACCTTGAGACCGGCCTCCATCAGATGCGGGGTGTCATCGGCTCTCCGGACATGCCGAAGGAGGCGGTGCGCTGGTACGAAGACCTGTTCAGAAAAGTCTGGGAAACGGCGGAATGGAAGGATTTCATGAAAAAGGGCGCGATGAAACCCGTATTCATGAACAGCGAGCAGTACAAGCAGTTTTTGATTAGGTTCGAGAACAACCATGTCAAGGTGATGCGTGACGTCATCGGGTGGAAGCTTCGCGATGACCTCCGAAAGAGGTAGGAAGCAAGGCGGGCGAGGTCAAATTACGGCTTGTCCTGAACGTTAAATCGGCGGGCTGCCCCGCTCCGAGGGGGCAGCCCGTTTCGTGTCCGGGAACGGAGAAGGCGATGAAGCGCGCCGAGATCATCTGTGCTCTGGCGGTGCTGGCCTGGGCTGGGCTCATGCTCAGGGAGGCGACCCGGCTCAACATCGGGTGGGAGTCGAGCGGTCCAGGGGCTGGCTTCTTCCCGTTCTGGCTCTCGGCGGGGTTGGCTATCTTCGCCGTCGTCGTGCTGATTCAGACCCTGAGAGCCGCATCGAGCGCGCCGAAGAAGCGCTTTATCCCTGCGGGCGCCTTGCCCTCCCTGCTCAAGGTGGTACTCCCGATCGCCGGAATGATCCTCGCTATGGAGATCGCGGGATTCTACCTGGCCGCCGCGCTCTACCTGGCCTTCGTCATGCGGTGGATCGGCCGGCACCCCTGGCCCCTTGTAATCGGTGTGAGCTTCCTCTTCCCACTGGCGACTTACTTCGTGATCGAGCGGTGGTTCCTTGTTCTCCTCCCAAAGGGTTATTTGGAAATACGCTTGCCTTTCTGATCCGAGCGGCTCGCGATGGAGGCACTGGGGAACTTACTCTTCGGATTCACGATTTCGCTGACCCCCTACAACCTCGTGGTCGCCGCGACCGGCGTCTTCCTGGGGATCATCATCGGCGTGCTGCCGGGGCTGGGCGGAACCAGCGGAGTGGCGATCCTCCTCCCGCTCACCATCGTCATGCCCCCCACCTCCGGCATCATCCTGCTGGCCAGCATTTACTGGGGAGCCCTCTTCGGGGGCGCGATCACGTCCATCCTCTTCAACATCCCGGGAGAGCCCTGGTCGGTCGCCACCTGCTTCGATGGCTATCCCATGGCCAAGAAGGGGAAGGCCGGCGAAGCCCTGGCCTCGGCCTTCATCCCCGGCTTCTTCGCCTCCCTCGTCGCCATCCTGCTCTTCACCTTTTTCGCCCCTGCGCTGGCCCTGATCGCGTTGAAGTTCGGCCCGCCGGAGTACCTCGCCGTGCTGGTTCTCGCCTTCAGCACTTTCGTCGGGCTCGGCGGCGGTTCGCTCCCGAAAACCATGGCGTCCATGTTCATCGGCTTTCTCCTCGGCTCCGTCGGGCTCGACATCGTGACTGGCCAGCCGCGGCTCACCTTTGGCTCTATCGAGCTGCTGGCCGGGTTCAGCTTTATCACCGCCTGCATCGGGCTGTTCGGCCTCGGAGAGATTCTCCTCTCGGCGGAGGAGTCTCTCGAGTTCAGGGGGGTTCAGGCCAAGGTAAAGGTGAACGACATGTGGTCGGTGGTGAAGTCTCTGGTGCAGCACGCGCGCACCTTCGTCACGGGCACGCTCCTGGGCTTTTGGGTAGGGGTGATGCCCGGCACCGGGGCCACTCCGGCCTCGTTCATGAGCTACGGGATGGCGAAGCAATCCTCCAGGCATCCGGAGAAATTCGGGACCGGCGTGCCGGAGGGAGTCATGGCCACGGAGTCCGCTGCCCACGCGGCCGGGATCGGCGCTCTCCTCCCCCTTGTCACCCTCGGGATCCCGGGATCCCCGACGGCCGCGGTCATGCTCGCCGGTCTCTTTGTCTGGGGGTTCATCCCCGGCCCCCGGCTCTTTGCGGAGCAGCCTGATTTCGTCTGGGGCCTCATCTCGAGCATGTATATCGGGAACCTGATGGGCCTTCTCATGTGCCTTCTCCTGCTCCCGTTCTTCGCGGCAATCTTGAGGATCCCCTATGCGATCCTCGGCCCGCTGATCGTCCTCTTCTCCGCGATCGGGGCGTACGCTGTGAAGAACATGATGCTGGATATCTGGCTGCTCCTGATTTTCGGGGTAGTCGGCTACGTGTTTAAGAAGCTCGGCTATCCCCTAGCCCCCCTGGTGATCGCCCTTGTCCTGGGAGACATGACCGAGGAGGCGCTGCGGCAGAGCCTCATCATGTCCGACGGGTCCTTCGCGATCTTCTTCACGCGACCGATCGCGGCTGGCCTCATCGGCGTGGCCGCCGTCATCTTCTGTCTCCCGATCGTGGGCCCTCTACTGCGGCGGGTCGTGGCCGGGCTTCGCACCGCCCCGGCGTCCGGTCGCTAGCGTCAGCGCGTCGCGTTGCGTGAGCGTCGTGGCGATCACCCGGGAGCCGGGGAGCCTCGGCACCTTGATCGGGACGGAGGTGGCGAGGCGCGTGGCGTATGTGTCCAAAGCGCCTATACGGGCGAAGCCGAGGTCGGCGAGCGGCGGTTCGGCGTAGGGGCCGGACGGCCCACGTAGAGGTCTGAGAGAAACGCGCCAATGGACATGAGCTCGTGGCTTGGGCTCGCGATCTTCCTGACCACGATCGTGGTGGTCATCGCCGGGATCATCGACCGCACGGTGGCCGCCCTCCTCGGGGTCGCGGTGATGGTGTGGGCCGGTGTGATGAGTGAGGTGGACGCGTTCCAGGCCGTGGACTGGAATGTCATGGCCATCCTGATCTCGGTCTGGACGATCGCGGGGTACTTCGGGAAGAGCGGCGTCCCGGAATGGCTAGCCGTCCAGGCCTACCGCCTCTCGCGCGGCCACGCGGGGCTGCTGGTGATGATCCTGTCCATGCTGGCGGGCCTCGTGTCCATGCTCGTGGACAACGTGGTCGTGATCCTCATGTTCGCCCCGGTAGCGATTCCCCTGGTCCGACACTTCGGGATCCCGCTGACGCCGGTGATCCTGATGATCGGCTTCAGCGCGAACTTCATGGGGACGGCCCTTCTCCTGGGCGACCTGCCGCCCCAGATGCTCCACAGCGTGTCCGGCATCGAGTTCATGGGATTCGTCTGGCACTCCGGCCGGCCCTCCTCGTTTCCGATCCTGATCGTGACCTTCGTGCTGACGCTTTGGGCCATGTACGCGTACGGCTTTCGGACGTCCCCGGCTGCCCGCGACGTCGGCGTGGCCGGGGCCTCGAACGCCGGGGACGGCAACCCGGAGCGCGGGCTGGCCGTCGATGCTTCGATTCCGGACCGGGCGTTCGCGTTCCTCGTGGTGGGCGGGTTCGTCGCGACGATCGTGGCGATGGCGTTCCGGGAGGTGCTGGGGGTGAAGCTGGGGTTCATCGCGATGAGCGGGGCGCTGGCGCTGGTCCTGATCCTTGAGGTCTTCGGCCGCTGGCTCCGGAAGCCCGAGTTCGAAACGATCCTCCAGGAGCTCGACTGGCGCGCGATCCTTTTCTACATCGCGCTGTTCGCGCTGGTCGGCGGGATCGAGAAGGTCGGCATCCTGGAGAGGCTGGCCGAGGCACTCAGGCCCCTGTTCGCGCAGAATCTGATCCTGGGAGCCTCGCTCCTCTACTGGGTGACGGTGCCCATCGTGGGGATCGTGGAGCACGACGCGTACATCCTCACGTTCCTCTACACCATCCGTGATCTCGGGCAGCAGGGGGTGGAACCCTGGCCGCTCTGGTGGATGCTCGTGTGGTCGGGGACGCTGGGGAGCAACCTGACCGTGGCGGGCGCGCCGGCCCTCTACGTGGCCCTGAACATCTGCGAGCGCGAGGAGAAGCGGAAGGTCTCTCTCCGCGAGTTCCTGAGCTGGAGCGTGCCGTTCACCATCGTCGCCAGCGGGATCTGCTATCTGCTCGGCATGTTGATCTGGGTGCTGCCTTACGCCTGAAAAAGCGAGATCGCGTGGCCCGGCGGTGGCCCGGTCGCGCGCCTGGTGAGCCATGAGCTTCCTCGGAGGGGGGCTCCGCCCCCCTTCCGAACCTCCCCCCGGGATTGCGCCGGCTCAGTCGGCGCTCGAAGGGACGGTGCTGAATCATGAGCGAGGCTAGTCCAGTGAACTGGCCCGACGTCGAGCCCATCAAGAGTACCCGAATCTACGAGGAGATCGTGCGCCAGATCAAAACGCTCGTCCAGGAGGGGAGGCTCAAGTCGGGCGACAAGCTTCCCCCCGAGCGCGACCTCGCCGAGCGGTTCAGGGTGAGCCGAACCTCGGTCCGGGAGGCCCTCCGGGCCCTGGAGTCCGTGGGGCTCATCGAGATCCGAGCGGGGGAGGGGACGTTTGTTCGGGAGATCTCGGTGGAATCGCTGATCGAGCCGCTGGCCCTCGTGATCCTGACCCAGCGCGAAGCGGTAGGGGAGCTCTTCGAAGCCCGTCGGCTCCTGGAGCCCGTCATCGCGAGCCTCGCCGCCCGGCGGGCCACGAAGGACGAAATCCACGAGATGGAGCGGATCCTTGAGGAGCAGGCCAAGGAGGTAGCGGCGGGGCGCACGGGCCTGGCCCAGGATGCCGCCTTTCACGCCGCCATCGCCAGCTCGGCCCACAACCGCGCCATCACCCGAATCGTCCACGCGCTGATGGACCTGCTCGCGCAGAGCCGAGAGGACTCACTTCATACTCCCGGGCGGCCCACGCGCTCCCACCAGGACCATCGGCGGATCCTGGACGCGATCCAGCGACGCGACTCGGCTGCGGCCCAGCGAGCCATGCTGGACCATCTGGTGGCCGTGGAGGGGCTGGTGATGGGGCGACAGGCCGAGGAGGGCAGGGAGAGCGTCCCCGACCCCAGAAAGAAAAAGCCTCATACGTAACTCGCGATACCTCCGTACGCAGGTGGCCGTGCCGGTATCGGGTCGCTGGCTTGACGAGGGACACCCTTCAGAAAAACTTCTGCTTGACAAGGAAGGCGGGTGCGCGGTAGGTTGCCAGTTACTATGAAGAACGGAGCGTCGCGGGTGCTGCTGCTGGACCTGATTATTCTGGCACTGCCGGGCCTGCCCGGCGCATCCGCGCGGCCGTTGGGCTAGAACGACGCCGGATGCCACGGGCAGGATGAAGCCCGTGGCACTCAGGAATCCGAAGGGCCACGGGCACTCCCCGTGGCCCTTCAAGTTTTAAGGGGACCGATGAGCGTACTGGAGCTTCAGACCGTTCGGAGGCGAGCAAGGGCGGCCGTCCGGGGCCCGGAGACCGCCCGACCAGGCCGGAATCTCCTTGACAGAGAAAGGCCGAATTTGCTAGAGTTTTTGAACGTTTTCAGCGCGGCCCGGCTCTTGCACTCTGGGCGTCCAACGGTCAGGAGATCTAGCGCGATGAAGTACGTCTACTTCTTCGGGGGCGGTAAGGCAGAGGGATCAACCCACCTCCGCAACCTGCTCGGTGGAAAGGGCTGTGACCTCGCCGAGATGACGAACCTGGGGATCCCCGTTCCCCCCGGCTTCACGATCACCACCGAGGCCTGGAGCGCGTACACGAACGGGGGGAAGCGCTATCCACCGGGCCTCTGGGAGGAGATCCTCGAGCACCTGTCCCGGCTGGAGTCCCTCACGGGCCTCAGGTTCGGTGATGCGGAGCGCCCGCTCCTGGTCTCGGTGAGGTCCGGGGCGCGCGTGTCGATGCCCGGGATGATGGAGACGATCCTGACTCTCGGCCTCAACGACCGCACGGTCGGAGGGCAGGCACGCCGGACCAGGAACGACCGCTTCGCGTGGGACTGCTACCGCCGGTTTCTCACGATGTTCGGCGACGTGGTCCTCGGCATCGAGCGTCACGCTTTCGAGCGGCTCCTGGACGAGACGAAGGCACGCCTGGGCAGAAAGAGCGACCCGGAGGTACCGGCGGCAGAGCTCCAGCAGCTCGCGGACGCCTACCAGGTGCTGGTTCGCGAGAAGACCGGGCGTCTCTTCCCCCAGGATCCCGAGGAGCAGCTCCGGCAGGCGATCAGTGCGGTCTTCGACTCCTGGTTTTCGAAGAAGGCCAGCGACTACCGGCGGATCCACGGGATCCCCAGCGACTGGGGCACGGCGGTCACCGTGATGGCGATGGTGTTCGGCAATCTCGGCGACACCTCCGGCACCGGCGTGGCGTTCACGCGCGACCCCTCCACCGGCGAGCGCCGGTTTTTCGGGGAGTTCCTGGTGAACGCTCAGGGCGAGGATGTCGTCGCCGGGATCCGGACGCCCGAGCCGATCTCGGCCCTCGAGGCGCGGATGCCGAAGGTCTACGCAGAGCTGGTGACGATCAAGGACCGGATCGAGCGCCACTACCGCGACATGCAGGACCTGGAGTTCACCGTCCAGGAGGGAACGCTCTATCTGCTCCAGACCCGCTCGGGCAAGCGGACCGCCGCCGCGGCCGTGCGCACCGCGGTCGAGATGGTGAGGGAGGGGCTGATCGACAAGGAGACCGCGCTCCTCCGCGTGGATCCTCACTCGCTGAGCCAGCTCCTCCACCCGACGGTGGACCCGCGGGCAAAGGTGGCCCCGATCGCGCGCGGTCTGCCCGCCGCGCCGGGGGCCGCGGTCGGCAAGGTGGTCTTCGACGCGGAGCGGGCCGTGGAGTGGGCCAACCGCGGCGAGGCGGTCATCCTCGTGCGTCCCGAGACCTCCCCGGAGGACGTGGCGGGAATGCACGCGGCCCGCGGTATCCTCACCTCCCGTGGCGGATTGACCTCCCATGCCGCGGTGGTCGCGCGCGGGATGGGGAAGTGCTGCGTCGTCGGGGCGGGCGAAGTGCTCGTCGACGAGGAGAAGCGGGCGTTCCAGGCCGGGCGCCACCTCGTCCGCGAGGGAGAGGTGATCTCGCTCAACGGTTCCACGGGGGAGGTGATCCTCGGGGCGGTCCCGCTGGTCGAGCCAAAGCTCGCCGGCGAGTTCAGCGAGCTCCTGGCCTGGGCCGACGAGGCTCGCACGACCGGGGTCCGCGCGAATGCCGATACCCCCGAGGACGCCCGCAAGGCGCGCGAGTTCGGCGCCGAGGGGATCGGCCTCACGCGCACCGAGCACATGTTCTTCAAGCCCGAGCGGGTCCCGATCGTGCGAGAGATGATCATGGCCACGGACCCGGAGACGCGGCGAAACGCGCTGGCGAAGCTCCTCCCGATGCAGCGTGAGGATTTCGCCGGGATCTTCAAGGTGATGGACGGCCTTCCCGTGACGATCCGTCTCCTGGATCCGCCGCTCCACGAGTTCCTGCCGCAGTACGACGAGCTCCTCGAGGAGTACACCCGGCTCGAGGCCGTCGGAAGGAACCCGGCCCGGATCAAGGAGCTCGAGGACCTCATCGCCAGGGTCCGGTCGCTCCAGGAGTTCAACCCGATGCTGGGTCACCGCGGCTGCCGCCTGGGCATCACGTTCCCCGAGATCTACGAGATGCAGGTGCGCGCGATCTTCGAGGCCGCCTGCGCCCAGGCCAGGGCGGGGGTGACCGTGCATCCGGAGGTCATGATCCCGCTCACCGGTACGCTGGGGGAGATGGCGCTGACCCGGGACATGACGGTGCGCGTCGCCGAGCAGGTGATGGCGGAGGCGGGGGTGCGGGTCCCGTACCTGGTCGGCACGATGATCGAGGTGCCGCGGGCCGCCCTCGTGGCAGACCGGATCGCCGAGGAGGCGGACTTCTTCTCCTTCGGCACGAACGACCTGACCCAGATGACCTTCGGATACAGCCGCGACGACATCGCGAAGTTCCTCCCCCTCTACCTCGACAAGGGGCTCCTGCCGGCAGACCCGTTCTCGATCCTGGATCAGGAGGGGGTCGGGGAGCTGATCCGGATCGGGATCGAGCGGGGTCGGAGGACCCGCCCCGACTTGAAGGTGGGGATCTGCGGCGAGCACGGCGGTGAGCCGTCGTCGGTTGAGTTCTGCCACAGGGTTCGGATGAACTACGTGTCCTGTTCACCCTTTATGATCCCGATCGCCCGGCTGGCGGCAGCCCAGGCCCGGCTCAAGGAGAGTGCGGATGCGTGAGTTCGAAGGGGTCTTCATCCCGGTGCCCACGCCGTTCCGCGGCGAGGACGCGGCCACCGAGAGGCTCAAGGCGAACCTCGAGCGGTGGAACCAGACCGACCTGGCGGGCTACGTGGTGTTGGGCTCCACGGGGGAGTTCCCGCTCCTCACGGAGGCGGAGCGTGACCGGGTGCTCGTCGCGGCTCGGGAAGCGATTCCGAAGGAGAAGGCGTTCATCGCCGGAACCGGGGCTGAATCCACGCAGGTGACGATCCAGCGGAGCAGGCGCGCCGCCGAGATCGGGGCCGACGCGGTCATCGTGATCACCCCGAACTACTACAAGCGGGCCCTGACCCAACCTCAGAGCCAGATCCGCCACTACCTGGCGGTCGCCGAGGCCTCGCCGCTCCCGGTGCTGCTCTACAACTTCCCCCAGAACACCGGTGTCAACCTGGAGGCCGAGACCGTGGCCCGGATCGCCGAGCACCCCAACGTCTGCGGGATCAAGGACTCCTCGGCGAACATCGCCCAGGCTGGCCAGATCATCCACCAGACGCCCAAGTCGTTCCACGTCCTGGTGGGGGCGGCGGCGGCGCTGCTGCCGTCGCTGGCGCTCGGGTCCTCGGGCGGGATCCTGGCGCTCGCCAACATCGCCGCCCGGGAGTACTGCGAGGTCTACGCGCTGGCCCGGCAGGGTCGCTGGGACGAGGCGCGCGAGATCGTCTACCGCCTCATGGTCGCGGACCGCGTCGTCCACGCTCGCCACGGGATCGGCGGGCTCAAAGCGGCCCTGGACCTCCAGGGCTTCTACGGCGGGCTGTGCCGGGCTCCGCTTAGCACGCCGGACGGCGACGCCATCGAGGAAATCAAAGAGGTCCTGGCCGCCGCCGGGCTTCTGTAGCGGATTTCGAGCGCGCACCCGCTTCGCGGGTACCCGGCCCGCGCAAGCGAGGGGGAGGGGTCGGAAGGGGGGCGAAGCCCCCCGCCGAGGCAATCATAGAGGTCCTGGCCGCGGCAGGCGTGCTGTAGCGAACGCGGGAGGTAGGAGGTGAGTGCGGTGAAGCTCTCAGGTGCACGGATCTTCTTGGAGTGTCTCAAGCGCGAAGGCGTGGACGTCGTCTTCGGGCTTCCGGGTGGCGCGGTCCTGCCGATCTACGACGCGCTGTATGACTTCGCCGGGCTCAAGCACATCCTGGTGCGCCAGGAAGCGGCTGCGGGTCACGCGGCCGAGGGCTATTCGCGGACGACCGGCAAGGTGGGCGTGGCGCTGGTGACGTCCGGGCCGGCGGCGACGAACCTGGTGACCGCGCTCCAGGACGCGTACATGGACTCGATCCCGATCGTGGCCTTCACCGGCCAAGTGCCCACCCACCTCATAGGGAACGACGCCTTCCAGGAGGCCGACAACGTCGGGATCACCCGCCCGTGCACCAAGCACAACTTCCTGGTGAAGGACGGGAGCGAGTTGGGAACCATCGTCAAGGAAGCCTTCCACATCGCCTCCACGGGCCGCCCCGGACCGGTTCACGTCGACCTGCCGAAGGACGTGCTCGTCAAGGAGTGGGAGTTCCACTACCCGGAACGGGTTCACCTCCGGAGTTACAACCCCACCTACGAAGGGCACCCGGGCCAGATCAAGAAGGCCGCCAAGGCCATGCTGCGCGCCAAGCGCCCCGTGCTCTACGTCGGGGGCGGCGTCATCTCCTCCGACGCCTACAGGGAGCTGCTGAAGCTCGCGGAGCTCACCCAGATCCCGGTGACGACGACGCTGATGGGCCTCGGCGCTTTTCCCTCCGAGCACCCGCTGTCGCTGGACATGCTGGGGATGCACGGGACCTACTATGCGAACATGGCGGTCTACAACTCGGACTGCCTGATCGCCGTGGGGGCGCGCTTCGACGATCGCGTGACGGGGAAGGTCGAGTTCTTCGCGCCCAACGCCGAGATCATCCACGTCGACATCGACCCGTCTTCCATCTCCAAGAACATCCAGGTCCACATCCCGATCGTCGGCGACGCCCGCCGGGTACTGGCCAAGCTCATCGAGGCCATCAAAGAGGAGGTGCGCGACGACGTGCCGTCCATCGTGCGGGAGGCCCGCAAGCAGTGGCACGCGCAGATCGCGGAGTGGAAGGCCAGGTTCCCGCTCCGCTACGACTGGGACGACGAGGTCATCAAGCCGCAGTATGTGATGCAGGAGATCTCGAACCTCACCCGGGGCGAGGCCCTGATCGTCACCGGCGTGGGCCAGCACCAGATGTGGGCGGCCCAGTACTACAGGTTCAAGTACCCCCGCCACTGGTGCACGTCCGGCGGCCTCGGCACGATGGGCTACGGGTTGCCGACGGCGCTCGGCGTGCAGGCGGCGCACCCCGATATGCTGGTGGTGAACATCGACGGCGACGGCAGCTTCGTGATGAACAGCCAGGAGCTGGCCACCTGCTTCGAGTCCCGCCTGCCCGTGAAGACCGTGATCATCAACAACGGCTACCACGGGATGGTGCGTCAGTGGCAGGAGATCATCTACAAGGAGCGCTACTGCTCCATCGACCTGTCGGCGAGCCCCGACTTTGTGAAGCTGGCCGAGGCGTACGGCTGCGTCGGGATCCGCGCGACCAAGCCGAGCGAGGTGGTGCCGGCCCTGGAAAAGGCGTTTGTGACGCCGGGCCCGGTGGTCGTGGACATGATGGTCGACCGGGAGGAAGACGTGTTCCCGATGGTGCCGGCCGGCGGCGCCAACAAGGACATGATCCTCGACCGACCGGGCAAGGCCGTGAAGGAGCGGGCCGCCAAGTCCCAGACCGGCTTTTAACGTCGTTTCGAGCGCAGGCTTTGCCGGCGCAATCTTAGAACGGGGGGAGGCATCGGAAGGGGGGGCGGAGCCCCCCTCCGAGGAAAGAAGTGCAGAACGGAACGGAGCCGAGGAAGCATACGATCGCGGTGCTGGTGGAGAACCGCTTCGGGGTCCTGTCACGGGTGGCGGGCCTCTTCAGCGCCCGGGGCTACAACATCGAGAGCCTCTCGGTGGGCGAGACGCTGGACCCCACGGTCTCGCGCATGACGCTGGTCGTGCGCGGTGCCGAGTTCGTCATCGAGCAGGTCATCAAGCAGCTCCACAAGCTCATCGACGTCATCAAGGTGACCGACTTGACCGAGGAGAACCATGTCGAGCGGGAACTGGTCTTGATGAAGGTCAACGCCGAACCGGCGAACCGCGCGGAGGTCCTGCGGACGGTGGACATCTTCCGCGCCAAGGTCGTGGACGTGACGCCGACGACCTTCACGCTCGAGGCCACCGGCGACGAGCAGAAGATCGACGCCATCGTGGAGCTGCTCCGGCCCTTCGGGATCCAGGAACTGGTCCGCACCGGCAAGGTGGCTATCGCGCGTGGGTCCAAGGCCCGGGTCCGCAGGAGCGAGGAGAAGCTCGGCAAGGCGAAGGCCGCGGACGGCGCACTCTCGCAGGACCCTCGGATCGTCGGCTTCGCCGACTAAGCGGGCCGAGGCGGATGACGTTGTGTGGGGCCGTTTCGAGCGCGCACCCGCTGCGCGGGTACCCGGCCCGCGCAATCGACTCGGGCCTCGCGCGGCGGGTGGCCTGCCTCACGGCATGGCCGAACCCGCCACGCTCGAACAGCAATGGGGGAGGCCCCGGAGGGGGCCGTCGAGGCCCTCTCCGATAAAAAGGGGGGAGGTTCGGAAGGGGGGCGGCGCCCCCCTCCGAGGAAAGCTATGCCAGCGAAGATCTACTACGACCAGGACGCTGACCTCGGGGTGTTGAAAGGGAAGAAGATCGCGGTCGTCGGTTACGGGAGCCAGGGCCACGCCCACGCGCTCAACCTGAAAGACTCGGGCCAGGACGTGGTGGTCGGGCTCTACAAGGGCTCCAAGAGCTGGGCGAAGGCGGAGAAGGACGGGCTCAAGGTGGCCACGGTGGCCGAGGCGGCCCAGATGGCCGACATCATCATGATCCTCCTCCCCGACCAGGCCCACCGCGCCACCTACGAGGAGTCCGTCAAGGGCGCGCTCTCGAAAGGCAAGACGCTGATGGTGGCCCACGGCTTCAGCATCCACTTCAACCAGGTCGTGCCACCCCCGGATGTGGACGTCTCGATGATCGCTCCGAAGGCGCCCGGCCACGTGATGCGCGATCTCTTCACCGAGGGGCCCGGGGTTCCCGCGCTCCTGGCGGTCCAGCAGGACGTGTCGGGCAAGGCGAAGGACATGGCCCTGGCCTACGCCAGGGGGATCGGCTGCACGCGGGCCGGCGTGATCGAGACCACGTTCCGGGAGGAGACGGAGACCGACCTGTTCGGCGAGCAGACCACGCTCTGCGGCGGCATCTCGCACCTCATCAAGGCCGCTTTCGAGACCCTGGTGGAGGCCGGATACCAACCGGAGGTCGCCTACTTCGAGTGCATGCACGAGATGAAGCTGATCGTGGACCTCTTCTACCAGGGTGGCCTGGCGTACATGCGGTACTCGGTCTCCGACACGGCCGAGTACGGCGACTACACGCGGGGCCCGCGGATCATCAGCGAGCAGGTCCGGGCGGAGATGAAGAAGATCCTCGCCGAGATCCAGTCCGGGCAGTTCGCCCGCGAGTGGGTGCTGGAGAACCAGGCCAACCGCGCCCAGTTCCTGGCTATGCGCAAGCGCGACGCCCAGCATCCGATCGAGGAGGTCGGGACCCGACTCAGGGGCATGATGAGCTGGATCAAGCCCCCCCGGATGTGAGCGTGGGCGAGCACGGTGGGCGCGGAGCACTCCGGATTCCCGTCGCTGCCGAAGGGTGGCCGCTCATCCTGACGTTCGCGGCCGCGGCGGGCGCGCTCTGGGCGTTCGGGTGGAGCCTCGGTGCGCTGGCCTTCGCGGCGCTCGCCGTGGGCTGCCTGTTCTTCTTCCGGGATCCGGAGCGGGTCGCCCCGACCCTGGCTGGCGCAATCGTGGCCCCGGCCGACGGGCGGGTCGTCGCGGTACGGGGTGTGGTGGATCCCTTCGTCGGCGAGGGGGTCCGGGTCTCGATTTTCCTGTCGCCGCTCGATGTCCACGTCAACCGGGCGCCGCTCGCCGGCCTGGTGACCGACGTGGAGTACCGGCGCGGACGGTTTCGCGCCGCCTACCGGGACGAGGCGTCGGACGTCAACGAGCGCTGCACGCTCCGCCTCCAGGGAGAGGCGGTGCGGGTAACCGTGACGCAGATCGCCGGTGTCCTCGCGCGCCGGATCGTGTGTCGCGCTCGGAGCGGGGACAAGCTGGGGCTTGGCGAGCGGTTCGGCCTGATCTGCTTCGGGTCGCGGACGGATCTGGTGGTGCCGCGGGAGACCGACCTCCGCGTGCGGCAGGGCGAGCACGTGCGCGGGGGCGAGTCGCTGATCGGGGTGATCGTATGAGACGGAAGCGCCTGGGCGGGGCGGACGGTGCACCGACGCCTCCGGCGCGGATGGCGCGTCGGCGGCGGTGGCAGGAGTTCAGGGAAAAGCGCCGGCGGGGGATCTTTCTTCTCCCGAGCCTGCTCACGACAGGGAACCTCTTCTGCGGCTTCGTGAGCCTCCTCCTGACGGCGCAGCATCGCTACGCCGAGGCGGCGCTCGCCGTCCTCGTGGCGATCGTGATGGACATCCTGGACGGTAAGGTGGCCCGGCTCACCAAGACCACGACCCAGTTCGGCGTGGAGTACGATTCGCTCGCCGACGTGGTGTCGTTCTGCGTGGCTCCCGCGTTCCTCCTCTACGGGTGGGCGCTGAGCCGCCTTGGGCGGGCCGCCTGGCTGGCAGCCTTCCTCTTCGTGATCTGCGGGGCGCTGCGCCTGGCCCGGTTCAACGTCGCCTCGAGCACTGCCGATCGGCGTTACTTCGTGGGCCTGCCGACGCCGGCCGCGGCCGGGTTCGCCGCGTCGGTGGTCCTCCTGCTCGACGGCGAGGACCTCTCTCGCTGGCAGCTCCTCGGCATCAGCACGGGGACCTATCTGGTGGCGCTGCTGATGGTCTCCACCTTCCGCTACTGGAGCTTCAAGGAGGTGGATTTCGCCCGCCGGCGGCCGTTCGGAACGATCGTGGTGGTGGTGCTCGGCGTCCTGATCATTGCCACCCACCCTCAGCTCTTTCTCTTCGTCCTGTTTGGCCTGTACGTTCTATCGGGGTCCGTGCGTCGGCTCTGGGTCCGGAAACGGGAGGCGGCCGCGATCGGCGAGACCGAATGGAAGGAGCAGCACTGACGAGGGACCTGTAACTCGAGCGCGGGCTTTGCCCGCGCGATTAACTCGGGTCTCGCGCGGCGGGGGGCCTGCCTCCCGGCATGGCCGACCCCGCCACGCTCGAACAACCATGGGGGAGGCCTCGGAGGGGGCCGTCGAGGCGGCCTCCGATGAAAAAAGGGAGGGAGTCATGGATCGCGTCATCATATTTGACACCACGTTGAGGGACGGGGAGCAAGCGCCGGGGTTCTCTATGAACAC
>JACQWB010000085.1 GCA_016209385.1 Candidatus Rokuibacteriota bacterium | reverse complement strand
TGGCTCATGATGGGCTTCTTCAAGGCCGTGCCCCGCGACATCGAGGAGGCGGCCATGATCGACGGCTACAGCCGGCTCGGCGCCTTCGTGAGGGTCGTGGTCCCCATCTCCCTGGCCGGCATCCTCACCATCGTCATCTTCACCCTCACCCTGGTCATGCAGGAGTTCGTCTACGCCCTGACCTTCATCACCGCGGCCCGGAACTACACCGTCAGCGTCGGCGTGCCCACCTTCCTGGTCCACGGCGATGTCTACTTCTGGGGCTCCATCATGGCCGGCTGCCTCATCACCAGCGTCCCCATCGCCATCCTCTACAACTTCTTCGTCGACCGCTTCATCGCTGGCTTCACCGTCGGCGCCATCAAGTAGGCGCGCTGCAGGACCCGCTCGCCAGGCGGTGTCGTACTCTTTCATCTGCTGACGTCATCTTCGCGTTGACTTGTAACAGTCCATAACTATTGCCGATATAGGCCTATTTCTTTGTTGACGTAATAAATGAATGGAATTATACTTCATTCAAATATGCCTCGCCCCTACTCGATGACCAAACGGGCCCTCCACCACGAGGAGACCCGCCAGCGGCTCGTTGAGGCAGCTGTGTCGCTCCACGCCGAGCGCGGAATTGTCACGACCAAACCCGCGGACATCGCCGCTCGGGCGAATGTTGCTCTCACCACGTACTACAAGCACTTCCCGAACCTGGATTCCCTCGTCCGGGCCTGCACCGAGCGCGGCCGTCAGCGGAATCCCCCTCCAGACCCTGCGACAATCGCCGCGCTCCCGCCCGGTCCAGGGGCCCGCGTTTCCATGATGGTTGAGACTCTTTTCCGATATTACGCGCTCCGTGAGCCCTGGCTCTTCACCGGCCGAACAGAGGTTAGATTCGTCCCGCAACTGCAGCAGGTCATGGCGGGTCTTGCCGTCACCCGGGACGCTTTTGTCCGCGAGGCCCTGACCCCCGCCGGGGCAAGTCCGGGAGCCGTCGCGGTCACAACCGCGCTCGTTGACTTTTGGGCCTGGCACACCCTTCGAAGGGAAGTGGGACTCACAGAGGACGAAGTGGTCCGCGTGGTGGTGACGACCATTTGGCGGGTTGTCGAAATCGCTGGGCCCGGGCAAGGCGTCGACGGGCCTGGCCAAGTAGCTTCACCCTTTTGAACGGGACGTTTCACACGACCTCATTGCCCATTAGTCACGGAGGAGGGGACGAGCCATGATCGAGACGACGGAGATCGCAAGGGGCATCTACCGCATCGCGATGTGGGAAGAGGAGGACCTTCTTCAGGCGGGGCTCTTGTTTCCCGGCGCGACGTATAACATGTTCCTGATTCGCGCAGACCAGCCGGCCATTGTTGAGACCATGTTCCGCCGATCGTTCCAGCGCCTCTATGGTCGTGTCAAAGAGATCCTCGACCCTGCGCGCCTGCGATACATCATCGTGCCGCACCACGAGGGCGATTCATCGGGTGCCGTGAACGAGTGGCTGGCCGTCGCGCCCGATGCAATTCCGCTTTGCTCAGAACTCTGTGCCGTCCTCTCGCTGCGTGATTTCGCGGACCGTGAGCCAAGAGTTGTCAAGGATGCCGAAGTGTTAGATTTGGGGAGCCACCGCCTCCGCTTTGTCATGACCCCTCAGGTCAACCAGTGGGATAGTCTGATGATCTATGAAGAAATCACCAAGACCCTCTTCCCCAATGATCTCTTTTCGTCGATGGGGCTCGAGGTAATGACCACCGAGGACCGCTCAGCGATCGCCCTTGCCGCAGCCCGCGAACTCGGCTACCAGGCCAACGATCGCACAAGTCTGCAGCGAGCATTGGACAAGATCGCACCTCTGGAGGTCAGGTTGGTCGCCACGATGCACGGCCCGACACTGATTGGGCACTACGATAAACTCGTGAAGACCTTTCAAGAGAGCTCTCTCGCATAGGGAAGGGACAACGTCATAACGGCTCTAGGATCGACGATCCGGCCGTGATGCTTGGAGGCCGGGCATGAAGTGTCCCCGGTGCCAGCACGAGAATCCGCGCGGCGCGAAGTTCTGTGAAGAATGCGCCGCGCCGCTGGCACGAGCATGCCCGAACTGCGGCAGTCAGGTTTCGGCCACGGCAAAGTTCTGTCCTGAGTGCGCGCATTCCCTCGCCGCACCGTCCGCTGAGTCGCGGTTCGCCTCTCCCGAGTCCTACATCCCCAAGCACCTCGCCGAGAAAATTCTCACCTCGAAGAGCGCCCTCGAGGGCGAGCGCAAGCAGGTGACGGTGCTATTCGCCGACCTCAAGGGGTCGATGGAGCTCCTGGCCGAGCGCGATCCCGAGGAGGCCCGAAAGATCCTCGATCCCGTCCTGGAACGCATGATGGAGGCGGTCCACCGCTACGAGGGGACGGTGAACCAGGTGATGGGCGACGGGATCATGGCCCTCTTCGGCGCCCCGCTCGCCCATGAGGACCACGCGGTGCGGGCGTGCTATGCGGCCCTGGACACGCAGGCCGCCATCCGCCGCTACGCCGAGGAGGTCCGACGGACCCAAGGCGTAAAGGTGCAAATCCGAGTCGGTCTGAACTCGGGAGAGGTTGTTGTCCGCACTATCGGGAGCGATCTTCGCATGGACTACACCGCGGTGGGCCAGACCACCCACCTGGCCGCCCGCATGGAGCAGCTTGCCGACCCGGGTACCGTCGTCCTCACGGGCGACACGCTGCGGCTTGCCGAAGGCTGGGTCGACGTCAAGTCCCTCGGACCGGTGCCGGTCAGAGGGCTGGAGGCACCGGTGGAGGTCTACGAGTTGGTCGGGGCAGGGCCGCGGCGCTCTCGGCTCCATGCCGCCGTGGCGCGCGGGCTCACCCGATTCGTCGGTCGGGAGACCGAGCTGGAGCAACTGCGCCAGGCGCTCGGCCGCGCCGCCGCGGGCCACGGCCAGGTCGTGGCCATCGTCGGGGAGCCGGGCGTCGGCAAGTCGCGTCTTGTCTGGGAGGTCACGCACTCCCACCGCACCCACGCCTGGCTCATCCTGGAGGCCGGCTCGGTCTCCTACGGCAAGGCCACCCCCTATCTCCCCCTCATCGACCTCCTCAAAGCCTACTTCCAGATCGAAGCCCGTGATGATGCCCGGAAGATCCGCGAGAAAGTCGCGGGAAAGCTGCTGACGTTGGACGAAGCCCTCAAGCCCACACTCACACCGTTCCTCGCGCTCTTGGACGTGGCCGTGGACGACCCCCAGTGGCAGGCCCTCGATCCACCCCAGCGCCGCCACCGGACACTCGACGCCGTCAAGCGGCTCCTCCTTCGCGAGAGCAGGGTCCAGCCCCTGCTGGTCGTGTTCGAAGACCTCCACTGGATCGACTCCGAGACTCAGGCGCTTCTCGACGGCCTGGTCGAGAGCCTGCCGACCGCGCCGGCCCTTCTGCTCGTTAACTACCGCCCTGAGTACCAGCACGCCTGGAGCGGTAAGACGTACTATGCCCAGCTTCGAATCGACCCCTTGCCCGCGGAGAGCGCCGAGGAGCTGCTGCAGGCGCTTCTGGGAAACGACGCGTCGGTTCAGCCGTTCAAGCGTCTCCTGATCGAGCGGACGGAGGGAAACCCGTTCTTTCTCGAAGAAAGCGTCCGCGTCCTTGTGGAGACAGGGGTCCTCGCCTGCGAACCTGGAGCCTACCGCCTGGCGCAGGCGCTCCCTGGCATCCAGGTGCCAGCCACGGTGCAGGCGGTCCTGGCGGCCCGGATCGACCGCCTCCCGCCCGACGGGAAAAGTCTCCTCCAGACTGCAGCGGTCATCGGAAAGGATGTGCCCTTCGCCCTCCTCGAGGCCATCGCCGAGCTTCCCGAGGAGGACCTCCGTCGGCAGCTCGCCCACCTCCAGGCTGCCGAATTTCTCTACGAGGCGACCCTCTTCCCGGAGGTCGAATTCACCTTCAAGCACGCCCTGACCCACGAGGTCGCCTACGGAAGCCTCCTCCAGGAGCGCCGACGCGCGCTCCATGCCCGGATCGTCGATGCCATGGAACGGCTTTACGCCGACCGGCTCGCTGAGCAGGTGGAACGACTCGCCCACCACGCGTTTCGCGGCGAGATGTGGGAGAGGGCTGTGACCTACCTCCGCCAGGGGGGGAACAAGGCGTTTGCTCGCTCAGCCAACCGCGAAGCCGCGGCGTGTTTTGAGCAGTCGCTCGTCGCGCTGCGCCATCTCCCCGAAAGTCGGGACACACTCGGACAGATCATCGATGTCCAACTTGACCTCCGACGCTGCCTATTCCCCCTCGGAGACCACCGGCGAATCTTCGAGCACCTGGACGAAGCAGAGAAGTTTGCCGAGGCGCTCGGCGACCAACGGCGGCTGGGACACGTAGCCGCCTTCCTGGCTGCCGCATCCTGGGCGGTCGGGGATCGCCAGCGGGCGCTCGAAGTGGGGGATCGTGCTCGCGCCATCGCCGAGACACTGGGGGACCTCCCCCTGCAGATTCTCGCAAATTTTTACTTAGGACTGGCCAACCACCATCGGAGCAACTATGGCCAGGCGATCCACCTGCACAGAACCAACGTGGCGCTGCTCCAGGGTGATCTGGCCTATGAGCGCTTCGGGCTGCCCGCCCTTGCCTCCGTCATCTCCCGTCACTGGCTAGCCTGGTCCCTGGGGGAGATTGGA
The DNA here is from genome assembly GCA_016209385.1 of Candidatus Rokuibacteriota bacterium. NCBI lineage: Bacteria > Candidatus Rokuibacteriota > Candidatus Rokuibacteriota bacterium. The sequence continues at coordinate 1,041 of JACQWB010000085.1, read as the reverse complement.
GAGTTCGCCGAGGGCATGCTGCGAGCACATGAGGCGATCCGCATTGCCGAACGGGTCGACCAGCCGTTCAGCCTCATTATCGCGCATCTCTGTCTCGGCGGAGTCGCCCTGCGGAAAGCCGACCTCGCGATGACGATCCCGGCCCTCCAGCGGAGCCTCGGGCTGTCCGAGACCTGGAACATCCCGCTGTGGCTGCCGTCGATCGCCTCGCGCCTGGGCTACGCGTACGCCCTTTCGGGGCACGTCTCCGAGGCCTTGCCACTTCTGGAACGGGCCGCACACCCGGGCACCTCCGGGGGGCTGGAGGCGGCAACCGTCTCTGCCTTTCTGGGCGAAGCCTACCTGCTGATCGATCGCAACGCCGAGGCGACGGAGTTCGGCGAGCGTGCGCTGGAACTTGCCCAGACACATGGCGAACGGGGCAATCAGGCGTGGGGCCTCCGCCTCTCGGCTGAGGTCGCCGCGCGTCGGGATCCTTCTGAGCTCCAGAGCGCCGAAAGGCAATACCGCGAGGCTCTGGCACTCGCCGAGGCCCTCGCGATGCGGACGCTCCAAGCCCACTGCCACCTCGGCCTCGGCAGGCTATACAAGCGAACCGGCCAGCGCCGGCAAGCCCAGGAACACCTCATCACTGCTGAGACAATGTACCGCGCGATGGACACACAGTTCTGGCTGGAGAAGGCGGATGAGGGGATGAGGGAATTGGCATGAAGTCGTTGCGCTCATCGCCATCCTCGGCCTCAATCCACCCAAGACCCGAGTTCCACGGAGGAGGTGCTCCTACACTGTTCCTCGCCAGGATTACTTCGTTCTCGCGGTCCCGGCCGGATACGCCCTTGCCCGGATGACCGGCCGCTGGGGAGAGCAGCTCGGCATCGGGATCTTCCTCACCTACCTCGTCCCCCCCACGCTCCTCTTCATCCCCCTCGCGCGCGTGATCGCCGACCTCGGCCTCCAGGACTCGCTCTGGTCGCTGGTCGTCGTCTACCCGAGCTTCACGGTGCCCTTCTCCACCTGGCTCCTCATGGGGTTCTTCAAGGC
>JACQWB010000084.1 GCA_016209385.1 Candidatus Rokuibacteriota bacterium | reverse complement strand
GTCGGTGCAGAGCCCCGGCCCGGCCCCACCCGTGGCCACCGCCACGCCCTGAGCACGCAGGTCCGACGGGGGCAGCAGCCTTCGTGCCCTGGCTGGATTCGTGCCTCGGTCGTCGGCGCGGTGCCGGTGCCACGACGCGCCGCCAGGCACTGATACGCGTGCTCCTTGACAGTGCCGTTGTCGGAGGCTACCATCGCGCTCAGTCAGCCGGGCCTCCTCGGCTCGCAAGGAGGCGTTTGTGTGTGCTGTGGCCACGGCGCGCTTCCGAGAAGACCCCTTATGTTAACCCCGACGGGACCGCCCCGGGCGACCCCCGTTAATGATGGCTACGCTCCGGCACGCTCCCTTGACGCGGACAGGGCGCCGATCTACAATCGCCGCATTTCGGTCGATGGTTTCTGGCTCGCGCGTCACGGCGGGAGAACCGGGAGGCGAACGATGACACGGCGTGGGCGTCACGCGCTTGTCCTGGTGGCGGTGGTCTCTACTCTGATCCCTGCCTGGTGTCTGGCGCCCATCCCGCCTGCCGCCGCCGCGCAACTCGAGCAACTCGTCGCGAACATCAAGCCAGCAGTCGTCCTGGTCCAGGTGAAGAAGGCGCTGGGGGGGAGGGGGCATGGGTCGGGATTCGTGTACGACGCCTCCGGCTTCATCCTGACCAACCATCACGTCGTGGAAGGGGCCACAGAGATCGTCGTCAGGTTGCCCGACGGTCGGTGGTTCCCGGCCAGCGTCGCCTATTACGACCGGTTGGTGCGCTCCAACGAGCCCCCGTCTCCCGATGTCGTCTATGATGTCGCGGTGCTGAAAATCAATGCGTCGAAGCTGCCCGTGCTCCCCATACACGCGGGGGACGCTCCCGTGCAGCAAGGCCAGGAGATCCTCATCCTGGGATACCCGGGAGGCGTGCCCACGGACCAGGTATCCGTCACGCGCGGGATCGTGAGCGCTATCCGCGACGAGTGGATCCAGACCGATGCGGTGATTGTGCCGGGCAACAGCGGAGGCCCGGCAATCGACCAACAGGGACGGGTGATCGGCCTGGCGACGTTCGTGACCGGACCCTTCTACCGGATCGGCGGCATCGTCTCCAGCCGCTACTTCGTCGGCGAAGCGAGGGACGCGCGGCGCCGTGATCACGGCGGGCTCTCGAACAAGATGTACGTCACGGGGATGGACTACATGCCCCGCGTCTTTCCGCCCCCGAGGGACAACATTTACATCAAATCGTGGAGCGTGCAGTACGACCCGGAAACCGCCGCCGGACCCCGATGGACGGGGAAGAGCTCCGAGCGGGTCGTGGGCCGCGTGGAGCACCTCAACGGAGCACTGAGGTATCGGACGGGGCCCTCCGAGCAAGTGTGGCCGCGCGATGAAATCTCCTACTACATCGACTCCACCGGCCTCTACCGCCTCGGCGGCGTCGCGAAATACAAGACCCCCTGGGACTCGTTTGAAGCTACCTTCCGTTGGGAGAGCAAGCCTCCCCGGCCGATCTTGCTGTTCCGGTTTCCTCCCGTTGCCGGTGACTCCTGGGAGGTCGAGGACCACTGGGAGCCAGGGGGAGGAATGCTTGCACGCGCACGGGGGTCGGAGGAGCAGCCCTCCATCGCCGTGAAGGGCCGCGTGAAGATCGACAGCGTCAACGAGGTCGTGACCGTGCCCGCCGGGACATTCAAGGGCAGCATCAAGATCACGCAGGATCTCGAACTCGCGGCGATGCGGGGTGGCGGCCAAGTCGGGCGCGCCCGGCTAATCGAGACGACCTGGTATGGCGGCACACCCCCGTCTGCCCCCGCTGTCGGTGCCGTCCGGGTCGTGGGTCGACTCCCCGGGTTGCGCCGCTGGACGATGGAGCTGCTGGAGATGCACTGGAACAGACCACGGCCCGAATGAAGGTTAGTTGGCAACAACCCCAACCACCGAAGGCAGTTAAAACTGTAGGCCCGGGGCCGCTCCGACTGCAGCTATGCCGTGACCATCCTTACCGTCCAGGAGCGAGCGGAGGTGGGGTATATCCGATGAAAAGAACCTGGGGACCAGGAGCGCGCACACGAAGTGATACACGACTCCCAGGAACACGCCGACTTCGGCCAGGCTCATCAGGAAGAGCCAGACGAAGAGGCGCAACGCTCGCCCGGGCGAGTCGAGAACCTGGCGGCCGATAGGGAAGGCCGCCATCACGGCGCCTGCAGCCAGGGCGGCGGCGATCTTGACCGCCTCGCTCCACCCGCCCCCGCTCCGACGCACGAGGAGGCCTGAGCCGGCGAGCCGTTCTGTCAGCGCCGCCGGGGCGAGCATGCCGGGGCCGAGGAGCACGACGGCCCAGTAGGCCAGGCGCGACTCCGCGAGCCCGAGGACATGGTTGGCGAGGTAGTTGAGCGAGAAGAACGCGACCACGTCCAGGAGCACGACGGCAAGGATCACTGCCCGGCCTGGGACTCCCGCTGGATCTTGTAATTCAGGAACAGGCCGCGACGGCGAAACTCCTGGCGGATCAGCTCCAGGAGCCGGCGAAGTTCTTCTTCCTTCGAGAGCTCCAGCCAGAAGCGGAAGACGCGGCTCACCGAATCCTCCTGGTTCGTCTCCATGGCGCCTCGCTCGCGACATACAGTCAAGTCCCGCTGTGAACCTCACGCCCCGGAGCGCGCCTCGATCCCGTACTCCCTGAGCTTCCGCCAGAGGGTGGTGCGGTTGATGCCGAGAGCTCGGGCGGCCTCGCTCTGGTTGCCGCCGGCCCGCTCCAGGGCCTTCAGGATCCGCTCGCGCTCCAGCTGGGCCGGCGGCATTTGGGGAGGGCCAGCGGCGGCCTGGCCGCCGGCTGCGGGGTAGAGCCCGAGGTCGGAGGCCGTGATCTCGGGCCCGGGGGCGAGGATCACCGCGCGCTCGACGGCGTGCTCCAGCTCCCGCACGTTTCCGGGCCAGCGGTACCTCGCGAGCAGGGTCAGGGCCTCGCGGCTCAGGCCCTTGAAGGCCTTCCGGGCCCGGCGCGCGGAGAGGCGGAGGAAGTGCTCGGCCAGGGGCACGATGTCCTCCGACCGCTCCCTCAAGGGCGGGACCTGGAGCGTGATGACGTTGAGCCGGTAGTAGAGGTCCTCCCTGAAGCG
>JACQWB010000083.1 GCA_016209385.1 Candidatus Rokuibacteriota bacterium | reverse complement strand
GGGGACGGGTACCCACGGCTGTGCCGTGGGTGCGCCTTCGGCGCGGGTACCCGGGCCCCCTCCGAGGCCTCCCCCAGGAATGGTGGTTCGAGCCGAGGGGCTGCCGACGAGCCGCTGGCGAGGCGAGCCACGTGGCGAGGCCCGAGTTGGTTGCGCGGGCCGGGTACCCGCGAAGCGCGTGCGCGCTCGACGGGGATTACCCCAGGAAGCGGCTGACCTCCATGGCGTCCTTGCCGAAGTCCTGCTCCCGGCTCGCGTAGCGGCCGCTGGTGCGGGCGCGGCTCAGGTAGCGCCGGAGTTCGCGGCGGTAGATCTTGGTGTTGTCGGCGATGACGAGGGCGCCACGCTTGAGCCGGGGCTCGAGTGCCCGTAGGTAGTCGAGGTATTCTTGCTTCGCCGCATCGATCAGGACGAAATCGAAGCGCTGCCGCAGGAGCGGGATCACGCGGCGGGCGTCGCCCGCGATCACCCTCACGCGGCCCTCCCCACGCCTTTGGCGTCGGGGGCCCAGCCCGGCCGCCTCCACGTTGCGTTCGGTGATCCGCGCGAGATAGGGGCTGACCTCGATCGAGACGAGTCGCCCTCCCGGCGGAAGGCTTGCCGCGATCAGGATCGTGGAGTAACCGATCAGCGACCCGATCTCGAGCGCCCGCGTGGGGCGCTCACGGGCGATGAGCCGGGCGACGAAGCGCCCCTTTTCCCGTCCGATGATGGGGAGGACCCAGCGCGCCGTGGCCCGGTCCATCTGGGCCAGCATGGCCTGCGCGCGCTTGGTCATTCCTCCAGCACCCGGTCCGCTCCGCCGTGCCTGCCCTACGCCGTGGCCCGGTGCACGTAGCCGTAACGCGCGTTGCTCCGCGTGCCGCCGGCGGCGAGGTACTCGGCCTTGATCGCGGCGATGGTATCCGGCGTGATCGCCCCGAGCGCCGCCCGCATGTGGGCCTTGTAGAGGCGCGCCGAGTTGGCGCCCAGGATGGCGGTCTTCACGAGGCCGTCGGCGGCGCCGAGCGGGGCGAAGCCGTGCTTTTTCTGCATGTCTTCCGGGATCTCGAGCCGGCGCAGCGCCTCGAGCTGCCACTGGGGCGAGCCGTACCAGACCGAGTCGGTCCCCCATACGACGTGATCAGCTCCCAGCCCCCGGATCAGGGTTCCCAGGAGCGCGGCGGCGAACCGCGGGTTCGCCACGGCCGAGTTGGCGAAGGCGGTCCCGATCTCGGCATACACGTTGCTGACGCCGTGCTTGCCCGGGATCTCGGCCAGGTCGGTGGCCCACTTGATGCGCCCGGTCTGCTCGAACTCGGCCAGCACCGAATCCGGCTTCTCCAGGAAAGGCCGGAGCGCGGCGTGGTAGATGACGAAGTTGATCTGTGGCCAGTCCTTTGCCGCCTTGCCCAGGTCCCGAACCGTGGCGTACTCCCACACCCCGGGCCAGGCCTTCTCGTAGTCGGCCGGCAGAATCCCCTTGTGGATGCAGACGGTGGTGATGCCGGCCTTGACGATCTTCTCGTAGAACGGATAGACGAGCTTGTCGTCGTCCAGCCACCAGTAGGAGCCGACCTTGGAGGGGAACAGGGGATCGCCGATCGTGTAGCCCTTCCAGCTGTCGGGCTTGAGCAGGGTGATGGCCCGGTCGACCTCGTCCATCCAGGCCGGCTTCTTCGGTGTGAACAGCGCGTGGGCGAGCATGCGGCGGGAGCCGGCGATCCGGTTGATCGCCGTTCGGGCGGCGACGATCTGGTCGTTGGTGAGCAGGTTCCAGCTCGGGTCGTCGAAGGGCGCGCCGGAGAGGAGCGCGATCTTCGTGTCGCTGTCCACGAAGACCTCCTTGATGTAGTTCTCGAACTTGTAGCGCGCCAGACTGTTCTCGCCGACCAGCCCGGGGTTCCAATGCTGCTTCGCGTACTTGGCCAGGTCCAGAATTCCGCCGTGCTGGAAGTCGTCCCGGACGAAGTGTGTCTGGGCGTCGAAGATGAACTGGCCGGCCAGGGCGCCGGCGCGGGCCTCGGCGGCGCCCGGCTCGGCCGCCTCCGCCGGGTTCACCTCGAAGACGGGCCCGAACACCTCGTTCATCGCCAGGAACGCCGCGGTCATGCCTGCGGCGCTGGCGAGGAACTGCCGCCGGTCCATACCGTGCCTGCGGCCAAGGCCGTCCGCCAGTTCTTTGATGCGCGCCTCCACGCGCTGCTGGGCTCGGGTCTGGGGGAGCGGGTTGAACTCGCCGTTGGAGACGATCTGGGTCGGGATCGGGGATCTGAAGGACGCGGTCTCGGCTGGGCTGGTTCGCTTCAATTCCCGGGGGCTCAGGTAGTGTGCCATGGCTGACCTCCTGCTAGGCCGGGTTGATGACCGGCGTCGCTGCTCCGACGACCAGGAGCGCGTTGTCGGATCCCAGCTCGTACCGAAGGGACGGCCGGCGCACGATGCGGGGCGGCCTGGTGAACCCAAGGCTAGGAGCGCAGGTCCTTCCTGTCAAGGGGAAAGGGGCCTGGGCGTGGTTGCCCGGCGGTTTATGCCGGGAGCGCTTCAGAGAGCGAGGCCTGGGCTCCCGTGTGCCAGAAGCAGACCGTGTCCTTCCGGCTCCAGCGTCCCCGACGGACCAGGTCGATGAGCCCGGCGGCGGCCTTGGCGCTGTAGGTGCCGTCCAGCACGATCCCCTCGTGGCGCGCGAAGAGCCGGGTGGCTTCGCGTGAGGCCGGGGTCGGGCTCGCGTACCCCTCGCCCACGTACTCGTCGGCTACCTCGATCGCTTCTTTTCCGAGTGCCGGCAACCCCAGGCGCTCGGCGAGCGGGACAGCAAGATCGACCACCATCCGGGAGAGATCCTCGCGCGTTTCGTCGGCGCTGATCCCGATCACCCGGGTCGAGAGCCCCGCGGCCAGACAGCCGACGACGAGCCCGGCCTGGGTTCCCCCCGACGAGGAGGCGTGGACGATCGTCGAGACCGACACGCCCAGGGCGCGGCACTCCGCGGCGAATTCCCGCGCCGCTTCTACGTAGCCATACGCGCCGAGAGGAGTCGAGCCGCCGAGCGGGATCACGTACGGCAGGCGTCCCTTCGCCCCGAGCTCCCCGGCGAGGGCCTCCATTCGCGCCGCGCGCTCGGCCCGCGAGGCGACGAAGACCAGCTCGGCACCGAAGAGCTGGTCCAGCAGCGCGTTGCCGGTGAGCCTCTCCGGGCGTGATCCGCTCAGGACGAGGAGGCAGCTCATCCCGGCCCGGGCTGCGGCCGCAGCGGTCACGCGGCAGTGGTTCGACTGGACGCCACCGCAGGTGATCAGCGTGTCGGCGCCGCGGGCGCGAGCATCCGCCAGGAAGTATTCCAGCTTGCGGACCTTGTTTCCTCCGAGGGCAAAGCCGGCAAGGTCGTCGCGCTTGATCAGGATGCGGGGACCGCCCAGGGCGGCGCCCAGGCGGGGAAGCTCGTGGAGCGGGGTCGGAAGGGCGGCGAGGGCCTCGCGCGGCGGCGCGAAGGTCATCGGCTCAGGTGGCTGCCTTGAGTTAGATCGAGGTCAGGCGGCGGTGGACGGAGTCGGGGACCGGGTAGCGCCGGTCCCACTTGCCGGCCTTCATGATCTGCCCGGGAAGCGTCCGGCCGATCACCTGCTCGACGTACTTCGCCGTCTCGATCAGTCGGTCGAGATCAATACCGCTCTCCACCCCCATGGCGTGGAGGCAGTGGATCAGGTCTTCGGTGCAGACATTCCCCGAGGCGCCGGGCGCGAAGGGGCAGCCCCCGAGCCCGCCGATCGAGGCGTCGAAGCTCGTGACCCCGCACTCCATGGCCGCCAGGATATTGGGGATGGCCATGGCGCGCGTGTCGTGGGTGTGGAGCGACCACTCGACCCCGGCGAAGCGTGGCAGCAGATGCTCGAAGGTCCGGGCGACCTGGGCCGGATTCGCCATGCCTGTGGTGTCGGCGAGGGTGACTCCGCGCGCCCCCAGCTCCACCAGGCGCGCGACCACCGACTCGAGACGCTCGAGCGGCACCTCCCCCTCGAACGGGCAGCCGAAGGAGGTGGAGATTCCGGCGACGACAGGGATGCTGGCGCGTCGCGCGACCTCGGCGACAGCCCTGAGCTTCTCGAGCGACTCCGCGACGGTCATGTTCACGTTGGCGAGGTTGTGGCTCTCCGACGCCGAGACGACCGTGTGAAGCTCGTCCACGCCCGCGTCGGCCGCGCGCGCAGCGCCCTTGTCGTTCGGCACCAGGGCGGCGTAGATCGTGCCCGGCCGGCGCGTGATCCGGGCCATCACCTCCTCGGCGTCCCTGAGCTGGGGGACGGCCTTCGGGTGGACGAAGGAGGTCACCTCGATCCGCGGCAGGCCGCAGGCGGCGAGGCGGTTCACGACCTCGATCTTCTGCTCGGTGGGGATGAAGTCAGGCTCGATCTGGAACCCATCCCGGGTCCCCACCTCGCAGATCGTCACGCGCTTCGGCAGCTTCATTTTTCTGACGATACTTGGCGGAATTTAGTTACTTGCGCACGCAACGCACCGCTAAGAATCTCGGATATTCCCACCGGCGCGGGTATTTGGCCTCGATTTCTTTACTAGGGAAAGGTTCGCGAATCTCTTCCGCCAAGAACCCGCTGCTAGATAGAGCCGAAATGTACCGTTCTAAGGACCGGTGAACGTGCGTTGTTACAAGACCAGTACACTCTTCGAGCGAAATTTTGAATGTTCCCTCGATTGGGATTTCGAGGGAATACTTAAACCATTTCTTGCGCGCATAAGCCCAGTACGAGGGCCAAAACCAAGGATGAGTGATCGTGAAGACGAAGTGACCACCCGACTGTACCAGTCGTGAGACCGACTTTATCACGTTGTCGAGATCGAGAACGGTCACCAGCGTCATATTTGCCACGACGAGGGTGAACTCGGGGCGGCCGAGCTGGAGGGCATAGTTCTCAACACTGGTGTGGACAAACTCGGCATTAGGTAAGTTAGCCCAATACTGTCTTGCGCAGTGGATGCTTTCACCGCTGATATCTACTCCCACGACATGCTTGGCGTGCCGTGCAACCTCTGCGGTTAGGAATCCCGGCCCGCATCCGACATCCAGGACGGTGGTGAGGTCGGAATCGGCACCGAGCGACAGAATAGAGGGAACGAGCACGAAAGTGAAGCTGAGGTCCTTTCCCGAGGATATCTGTTTGGCGCGAATCCGGACCATTCTATCCCACTCTCGGCAAATATCACTCTGGGTTTTGCCGGCAGCAGGTTTCATAGGAGAGTCACCTGGGAGCGGATCTTAAGCGGTTGAGCCGAGTAAGTATTTCTATCAGATCATTGGTAACGGAGAAAGCCGGGTGTTCTCCATGAGAGAACTTGTCGATTCTGTGCTTGTCTCCGACTGCACGACCGACTGCCACTCGGGCCCCCGTACGTCCTCGATTGACGATAGTGAACCGCGATTCAGGCGTGTAGTCAAGTTCGGGGTACGTGCAAATTTGGGCACCTTCTCGCCCAAGATCGTCCGTGAGAGGGATCCGTCTTGGAAGGCAAATGCACAACTCGTCCCGGCGGGCTTTCTCGCTTAGCAATTGTTGGATTCGGGGATGAGCCTGGACCCAACTGAGATCGCGAGAGAAGATGGCAACGCGGCCTGCGCGCGAGATCCACTTGAACATGAAGGCGTTAATTTTCCGTTGTTCCGTAAAGAGTCGGGGTCCGTGCCTCACGAAATCTTGAATTTCGTAGACCACTGCGGATAGGAAAATCGCGGAGGCGAGAAGAAACAGGATTGTCTGAATGGTCGATGGAGCGTGTTCAGCAGGGCGGAGGGTCAGGATGAGACTGAGCAATGAGGCATAGGTACCAACGAGGAAGAATATTTGTAGGACTAACTTCGCCATAACGCTACCCCAAGTGGATGGGGAGCTCGTGGGCTCTGACTGGCACCCGCACGACCCCCTAATACGAGCGCGGCAAGCCCAGGACGTGCTGGGCGACGTGGGCGAGGACCAGGTTGTTGGAGACGGGGGCGATGGTCATGAGCCGGCACTCCCTGAACTTGCGCTCCACGTCGTACTCGGCGGCGAAGCCGTAGCCGCCGTAGGTGTTGAGGCAGGTGTTGGCGGCCTCCCAGGCAGCCTCGGCGGACAGGTACTTGGCCATGTTGGCCTCAGCCCCGCACGGTTGGCCGGCGTCGAAGAGGGCCGCGGCCTTGAGGCGCATCAGGTCTGCTGCCTCCACGGCCATGTGGGCTTTGGCGATCGGGAACTGGACCCCCTGGTTCTGGCCGATGGGCCGGTCGAAGACCACGCGCTGGTTCGCGTAGCGGACCGCCCGCTCGATGAACCAGCGACCGTCGCCGATCGACTCGGAGGCGATCAGGATCCGCTCGGCGTTCATCCCGCCCAGGATGTAGCGGAAGCCTTCGCCTTCCTTGCCGATCAGGTTCTCGGCCGGGACCTCGAGGTTGTCGAAGAAGAGCTGGTTGGTGGCGTGGTTCAGCATGGTCCTGAGCGGGCGGACCTCGAGCCCCTTGGCGTTCCGGATGTCCACCAGGAAGACCGACAGCCCTTCGGTCTTCCGCTTCACCCGCTCCAGGGGCGTCGTGCGCGCCAGGAGCAGCATCAGGTCCGACTGGAGGACCCGGGAGATGAAGATCTTCTGGCCGTTGACGATGTAGCGATCACCCTTGCGCACCGCGGTGGTCTGGAGCCTGGTCGTGTCCGATCCCGTGTTGGGCTCGGTGACGCCGAAGGCCTGGAGCCGCAGCTCGCCGCTCGCGATCTTGGGGAGGTAGCGCTGCTTCTGCTCCTCCGAGCCGTGCCGCAGGAGCGTCCCCATGATGTACATCTGGGCGTGGCACGCCGCGGAGTTGCCGCCGGAGCGGTTGATTTCCTCGAGGATCAACCCCGCCTCCAGCACGCCCAGGCCGGCGCCGCCGTACTCCTGGGGGATCAGCGCCGCGAGATAGCCGGCCTTCGTCAGCTCCTGGACGAACGCCTCCGGGTACTCGCGCCGCTCGTCGAGATCGCGCCAGTACTCGTCGGGGTACTTCTGGCAGAGGTCGAAGACCGCTGCCTTCAGGGCTTTCTGCTCGTCGGTCAGACTCAAGGTGAAACCTGCCATGGTTCCCTGGCCCCCTTCCCGTGCAGTTCTTAGCGGTAGGCCTCGTGCCGATGTCTGACGCGCATCACCCTGACCACGTTCGCCTCTCGTCAACCTCATAGATGACTCGATGGTCTCCAACGCGGATGCGCCAGTCGCTTGTTGACCCTACAAGTTTGCGACACCCGCCAGGTCGTGGATTCTCGGCCAATGCTTTTATCTCACGGATGATCCGTTGGAATTCGTCAGCTACGAGGCGGCTGAGGTCTCGCTCCGCCCTCCGCTCCAGAAGGACCTCATACACCCGGGGTGCACTCCTTGAGGAAATCCTGGAGCCGCCTGAACGTTAGGGGCTTTTTACGCATCTGCTTGAGTGCTTTGAGATCTTCTATGTCCTCAAGGCGTTCTAGCATTTCCTGGTACCTGTCAATGTCCACGATAACGGCAGCCGGTTTCCCGTTCCGAAAGACGATGTCAGGATTTTTCCCTTTCGACCTCATACTTTTGCCCCTCAAACTACCGCCCCTGGAACTTAGGCGGCCGGCGCTCGTTGAAGGCGCGCACGCCCTCCAGCCGGTCCTCGGTACCGACAGTGTTGTTATAGGCCTCAATCGCCAGGATCATTCCGGTCTCCAGATCGGTCTCGGCACCCCAGGCGATCGCCTTCTTCGCCTGGCGGACGGCCACGGGGCCGTTCTGGGCGATCACGCCTGCGACCTCGAGCGCCTTCGTGCGTGCCTGGCCCGCGGGCACCAGATGATTCACGAGGCCGACGGCCTTCGCTTCCTGGGCCGAGACCCGGCGGCCCGTGAAGATCATCTCCTTGGCGAACGGAGCGCCGACGATCCGCGGGAGGAGCTGAGTTCCGCCGATCCCGGGAAAGATCCCGCGCGTGACCTCGGGGACCGCGAACACCGCGGTCTCGCTGGCGACGACGAAGTCCGAGAGGACGGCCAGTTCGCAGCCTCCGCCGAAGGCGAACCCCTCCACCGCGGCGATCACCGGTACCGGGCAGCGGAGGATCCTGAACGCGGCCTGCTCGAAGATCACGTGCTGCGCGCGCCAGGCCTCGTCGCTCATCCCCTCGCGCTCCTTCAGGTCTCCGCCGACGCAGAAGGCCTTCTCGCCGGCGCTGGCGAGGACCACGGCGCGGATCGCCCTGTCCCAGAAGAGCGCCTCGAAGCAGGCCAGGAGGTCCTCGCCCATGGCGGTGTTCATGGCGTTGAGGACCTCGGGACGGTGAAGCTCGACGGTCACCGCGTAGCCGTCCGCTGACCTCGCGACGCGGAGCGTCTTGTAGTCTCGCTCGACGGTCATTGGGACTGGACCACCTTCCGCTGATCGAGGCGCGCGATCTCCTCCGCGCTGAATCCGAGCTCCCTGAGCACCTCGGTGGTGTGCTCGCCCAGGAGCGGGGGGACGCGCCTGACGCCGGGGCGGATGCCGTCCCAGCTGATCGGCAACGCCAGGCTCCGGTAGTCGGAGAGGCGCGGGTGGGGAGCGCTCACGAGCATGCCGCTCGCCTCGGTCTGGGGCTCGGCAGCAACCTGGTCGATGCTCAGGATCGGGGCGCACGGCACCCCGGCGGCCCTGAGGCGCTCCCGGAGCCCTCCCGAGGTCTCCTGCTGGGTGATCCCTGCGATCAGGTCGAAGAGCGCCTTCCGGTTCCTGACCCGGCTCGGGTTGTCGGCGAAACGCGGGTCGCGGGCGGCCTCGGGGATCCCGAGGGCCTGGCAGGCGCGGGCGAAGAGGGCGTCGCTCCCCGCCGCGATCATGAGATAACCGTCCGCCGTGGGGAACGCTTCATACGGGGCGATCATGAGGGTCCCCGAGCCCTGGGGCTGAGGCACCTCGCCCGAGGCGAAGTAGCCCATCATGTGGTAGGACACCCACATCAGCGTGGTGTCGAAAAGGGCGGTGACGACGTGACTCCCCTGCCGGGTGCGCTCGCGCTGGCGCAGCGCCGCGACGATCCCGAGCGCGGCCCACATGCCCGTCCCCATGTCGACGATCGAGGTCCCGACGCGGGCCGGCGGCTGTCCGGGATGGCCGTTGACCGACATAAGCCCGGCGTAGGCCTGCATCAGCGGGTCATAACCCGGGAGATCCCTCAGCGGGCCGTGCTCGCCGTAGGCGGTGACGGAGCAGTAGACGAGCCGCGGGTTCACGGGCCGGAGCTGGGCGTAGCCGATCCCGAGCTCCTCGGCGACGCCGGATCGCAGGCTCTGCACGAAGACATCGGCCCTGGCCACGAGCCGTCGCAGGATCTCGGCTCCCTCCGGCGCTTTCAGGTCGAGGGCCAGGCTCCGCTTGTTCCGGTTCATGCTCATGAAGGCCGAGCTCTCCTCCCCCCAGAACGGAGGCGCCCAGGCGCGGGCATCGTCGCCCCGCTCGGGCCGCTCGACCTTGATCACCTCGGCGCCCAGATCCCCCAGGATCAGAGTGCAGAACGGGCCGGCCACGTTCTGGGAGAGGTCCACGACCAGGATGCCGTCCAGGGGCGCCGCCATGGCAGAGAGTGTAGCAGCGCTAGCCGCGGAATTCCTCGTCGAGGATCTCGGTGAGGAACCGGTCGATCGAGACCGGGTAGAACTTGACGCGCGGACAGAAGATGACGCCGGTGTTGATGATCTCCCGGCGCATCAGGTCGTCGAGGGCCCGGTTGAGCTGCGCCTGGGGGTCGCAGTCGCTCTTGACGATCCTGAGCTCCTCGCCCTCGAGCTGCACCTGGTGGCGCGAGGCGTAGAGGAAGCTGAACACGCGGGCCACGAGCGCGCGGTCCATCACGTCGTCGTCGTGGAACAGCTCACCGTAGGTCTGCCCGCGATGGCTCGGCGAGATGACCAGGCGCGGCGACACGCGGATCTTCCCCCGGATCTCGACGGAGCGCTGGCTCCTCTCCTCCTGGGGACCGACCAGGACGTACGGGAGGACGTGGTAGCCGGCGATGATCCCCGAGAGCGGTTTCCTGAGCACCTGCGTCTGCTCGAAGATGCTCTTCAGGAATTCGGGGTCGTAGGGCCTGTCGAACATAGATCGCCAGGGTTCCAGAGGTTCTGGCTAAATTGTACCATCTAGGACAATCGGAGGGGGCCTCGACGGCCCCCTCCGAGGCCTCCCCCAGGAATGGCAGTTCGAGCCGAGGGGCTCCCGACGAGCCGCAGGCGAGGAGAGCCACGAGGCGAGGCCC
>JACQWB010000082.1 GCA_016209385.1 Candidatus Rokuibacteriota bacterium | reverse complement strand
TCGAACCCGCGACCCCCAGCTTGGAAGGCTGGCGCTCTACCGCTGAGCTATTCCCGCGAAGCTCTCGGCGCCGCCAGGCACAGCCACCCTTCGTGCTACGGGATGGTGGGGAGGGGAGGATTTGAACCCCCGAAGGCGTGCGCCAGCAGATTTACAGTCTGCCCCCTTTGGCCACTTGGGTACCTCCCCGACTCTGCCCGCGACCCCCTCAAAGCCGCGTCCCCACTGGAGCTGGCGAGAGGATTCGAACCCCCGACCCGCTGCTTACAAGGCAGCTGCTCTACCCCTGAGCTACGCCAGCGCAGACAAAACTTCATCATAGTGCGATGGCACTAAACTGTCAAGAAAGTTTTACCCTCCCTCTGCCGCACGACCTCGTAACAGAGAGCGGCCCCCGCAGCGGCTATATTCAGCGCACCCACGCCCCCCTTCATGGGCAGCGTTAGCACGACGTCACAGATCCTGGCGACCAGGGGGCGCAGCCCGGGGCCCTCGCCTCCGAGGATCAGGCAAAGGGGCAGGGCGAGGTCTGCTTTCCAGGGTAGTACCCCCCCAGACGGACTGGCGCCTATGGCCCAAACTCCGTGTTTTTTCAAGCGTTCCAGGGCGGACACCAGGTTGGTTTCCCGTGCGACAGGGACAAAGTCGAGGGCTCCCATCGCCACTTTCGCCGTGGCCGGCGTGAGACCTGCGGCACGGTGCTTCGGCACGATCACGCCATGGGCGCCAGCCCCATCGGCAACCCGGAGCAGGGCCCCCAGGTTCCGGGGGTCCTGCACCTGATCGAGGGCAAGGAAGAAGGCCGGCTCGCCGCGCTGCGCCGGAACCGACAGCAAGTCTTCGAGTGTCCGGTAGGTGGCTTCAGCCACCCGGGCAACGACGCCCTGGTGGTGAGGACTCCCGGCCATGGCGGTGAGCTGCTCGCGGGTTCGAAACGACACCTTGACGCCGCTATCCCGCGCGCGCGCCACCAGCTCGTGAAGGGCCGGGCCCCGACCGCTGGCCAGCACCGCGATCTCGTCCACGCGGCGGCTCCCGCTCCGAAGCAACTCGAGCACGGGGTTCCTCCCGTACACGGGCTGGTCGGTCATCGGCCCTTCCACTCCCATTCGGTTCCCGACGGCGTGTCCTTGACGACGACGCCGAGCTGCTGGAGCTCGATGCGGATCTCGTCCGCCCGCTTCCAGTCTCGACGCCGGCGGGCTTCGGCGCGCTCACGTATGAGCGACGCGATTCGTTTACTCAGTTCGGGCGGCAGTCCGGCAATCGAAGATGTCGGCTCCGTGAGACCTAAGACCTGAGCAAGAGACGAGAGCTCTCGCGAACCTCGCACGAAGTCCTGGATGCTCAGGTCGCGGGCGCGGTGGAGCGCGTGACCCAGCTCGAAGAGGACGCCCAGCGCCTCCGGGGTGTTGAAATCGTCGTCCATCGCCGCAATGAACCGCTGCCGGAAGGTCACAAATTCTGATGGCGGCTCTCCCCGGGGAGAGCCGAACATCTGAGACCCGGCATACTTCCGCGCCTGCTTGACCGGGCCCCACAAGCGCTCGAGGGCTCGAGCCGCGTCGCGCACTCGCTCCTCGGCGAACTCCATGGGGCCGCGATAATGCGTGCCGAGGAGATAGAGGCGGAACGCATCCGGCTCGTGACGCTTCACGAACTCCTTGATCGTCAGAGTGTTGCCGAGCGACTTGGACATCTTCTCGGCGCCGAAGTTCACCAAGCCGTTGTGGACCCAGTACCGCGCAAAGGGCCGGCCGGTGGCCGCCTCCGACTGGGCGATCTCGCACTCGTGGTGCGGGAAGATGAGGTCCGTGCCCCCGCCGTGGATGTCGAAGGACTCGCCGAGGAAGTGCATCGACATCACCGAGCACTCGATGTGCCAGCCCGGCCGGCCCTCGCCCCACGGGCTGCGCCAGGCCGGCTCGCCCGGCTTGGCCGCCTTCCACAGCGCGAAGTCCCGCGGGTCCCGCTTGCGCTCGTCCACCTCGACCCGGGCGCCGGCCAGGAGCTCGTCCAGGTTCT
Organism: Candidatus Rokuibacteriota bacterium; assembly: GCA_016209385.1. Classification (NCBI taxonomy): domain Bacteria; phylum Candidatus Rokuibacteriota; species Candidatus Rokuibacteriota bacterium. Next base: position 15,244 of record JACQWB010000082.1, on the reverse strand, counting down.
TGCCGCTGAGGCGCCCGTAGTGGGGGAAGCGGGCGATCTCGAAGTAGACGTCGCCATCCACGACGTAGGCGAACCCCTTGGTGACGAGGCGCTCGATGAGCGCCACCATCTCGGGGATGAAGTCGGTCGCCTTGGGATCGTAGTACGTGATCTCCGGGGGCGGCGGCAGCACGCCGAGGGCGCGCATGTCGGCCCGGAACTCGGCGATGTTGCGCTCGGAGATCTCGGCCGCCGGCACGCTGTCCTGCTGTGCCCGGCGGATGACCTTGTCGTCGACATCGGTGAAGTTACGGACGAAGGTCACGCGGTAACCCTTGAAGGCAAGGTACCGGCAGATGACGTCGAACACCATCGCGCTGCGGGCGTGGCCCACGTGGCAGAGGTCGTAGACGGTGACGCCGCAGGAGTAAATGCGGACCTCGCCTGGACGGAGGGAGACGAACTCCTCCTCCCGCCGGGTCAACGTGTTGTAGATCCTGATTCCGCTCACTCGGGAACGTCCACGTTCACCACCGCAAGGGCAGCGATCCCTTCCTCCCGTCCGACGAGCCCCAACCCCTCGGGGCTCTTCGCCTTCACGCTGACCCGGTCGGGCTCCACGCCGAGCGTCTCTGCCAGGCACTTGGCCATCTCGGGGAGCCAGGGGGCCAGGCGCGGCGCCTGGGCCAGGAGCGTCGCGTCCACGTTGACCACGCGCGCACCCCGGGCGGCGAGCAACGCGAGCACCTCCCGGAGCAGTGCGAGGCTCGAAATCCCCCGGTAGCGCGGGTCGCTGTCGGGGAAATGGCGTCCAAGGTCGCCGAGGGCGAGCGCCCCCAGCATCGCCTCGGCCACCGCATGGGAGAGAACGTCGGCATCCGAGTGCCCCCTGAGCCCGTGCGTCGAGGGCACGGTCACGCCGCCGAGGACGAGGGGCCGCTCCGGGGTCATCGGATGGAGGTCGAACCCGAGCCCGATCCGGGTCATCGCGCCCCGCCCGCGGCCAAGCGTCTGGCGCGCGCGAGATCCGCAGCGGTCGTGATCTTGAGGTTCTCCGGCAGCCCGGGCACCATGCGTACCGGCACGCCGAGGCGCTCGACGAGGGCCGCGTCGTCGGTGCCCGTGAACCCGTCGCTGCGCGCCTTCTCATGCGCTTCCCACAGGAGCGAGCGGTGGAAGGCCTGGGGCGTCTGGACGAGCCAGAGGCCTTCCCGCTCCACCGTCGCCTCGACGCGCGCCTCGCGCACCCGCTTGACGGTCTCGACCACCGGCAGACCGCAGACGGCAGCGCCGTGCCGCCGCGCCTCGCGGATCACGCTCCGAACCAGCGACGGGGTGATGAACGGACGCACGGCATCGTGAACGACGATCAGCGAGACGCCCGGCGGAACCGCCTGGAGCGCGAGCCACACCGACTCCTGGCGCTCGGTTCCCCCCGGCACCACGTCGACGATACGAGGGATCCGGTAGCGCGCGACGACGGCCCGTGTCGCCTCCACCGCCCTCGGCGGGGCGGCGACGACGATTCCCTCCACTTCGCGCGCAGCCGCGAGGCCCCGGAGGGTCAGGACCAGGAGAGGCACCCCGCGAAGCCGGAGGAACTGTTTGGGTCGGCGGCCACCCAGGCGACTCCCGCTCCCGGCCGCCGGAACGAGCGCAACTGTCGTCACCGGCCCACCGCGACGGCCGGAGCCCGCATCATCAGCCGCGCCCTCCTGAGAGCACCTCCTCTTCCTTCGGCCGACTGAAGATCATCCGCCCCGCGGTCGTCTGCAGCACACTCGTCACCAGCACGTCCACGCTCTGCCCCAGGTACTTCTTGCCGTGGTCCACCACGACCATCGTCCCGTCGTCGAGGTAGGCGACCCCCTGACCCGACTCCTTTCCCTCCTTCAGCACGTGGACGTGCATCAGCTCACCGGGAAGCACCACGGGCTTCACCGCTTTGGCCAGCTCGTTGATGTTCAGCACCGAGACGCCGGAGAGCTCCGCCACCTTGTTCAGGTTGTAGTCGTTCGTGATGACCTTCCCGTCGAGCGCCCGGGCCAGCTCGATGAGCTTCCGGTCCACCTCGCGGACGTGCGGGAAATCCAGATCGTGGATGTGGACCTTCACCTTGGGGATTCGCTGGATCCGCTGCAGGACGTCGAACCCGCGCTTGCCGCGGGCGCGCTTCAGGCTGTCCGAGGAATCGGCGATCTGCTGGAGCTCACGGAGGACGAACTGCGGAACGATGAGGGTTCCCTCGAGGAAGCCGGTCTCGCAGATGTCGGCGATCCGGCCCTCGATGATGACGGACGTGTCGAGGATCTTATAGACTTCGCGGCGCGCGGCCACCTTCGGGAAAAGCCTCGCCGAGAGCCCCTCGAGCTCGTCGGTCTTCCCGAGCAGCACCGCGGCCCCCACGTAGCCCAGCAACAACGCCAGGAGCCCCCGGACCGCCCCCGCGCCGGGGACGAGCGCCGTGATCGCGGCCTCCAGGGCAAGCCCCGCGGCCACCCCGGCCAGGCCCCCCACACCTCCCCACAGGACGCGTTCGATGGGCAGGCGCCCCAACCCCCACTCCAGGAGGAGCACCAGCCCCCCGACCAGAAGGCCCCCGACGGCCAACAGCGGCCAGGGCGCCACGGCGCCAAAGGCCGGGCCAGCCACGACCGCGGCGATCGTGGTCAGGACCAGCAAAGCGGTTCGCGTGATGATGATGGTCATAGCCTCCCTCAATTGGAACGTCGGCAAAGAAGACGTTCATGTGCCGAGCACGGCTTGGATCGTCTCATCGATGGATGCCACCCCCTGGACTTCCAGGGGAAACTCGATGTGCTCCGAAAGATTGTTCTGGGGGACGAGGGCGGCCTGGAAGCCGAGCGCCGCAGCCTCCCGGAGACGTTCGGGGAGCCCGGTCACGGCCCGAACCTCGCCGGTGAGGCCCACCTCGCCCACGATCACGAGGTCGCTCCGCACCGCGCGGTCCGTATAGCTGGAGGCCGCGGCGATGACTACGCCCAGATCCGCCGCCGGCTCCACCACCCGGCCGCCGCCCGCCACATTGATGAAGACATCCTGAGTCAGAAGGGGCACGCCGGCGCGCTTCTCGAGCACCGCCAGCAGGAGGCAGACGCGGTTGTAGTCCGCGCCGAGGACGGTGCGACGCGGCGTCCCGAAGCTGGCGGGGCTCACCAGAGCCTGGAGCTCGAGGAGGAGCGGCCGCGTGCCTTCCAGGCTGGACACGATCACCGAGCCCGGGGCACCCTGCGGCCGCTCGGACAGAAAGAACCCTGAGGGGTTCTTCACCTCGACGAGCCCCCGGTCGGTCATCTCGAAGACTCCGATCTCGTTGGTCGAGCCAAAGCGATTCTTCACGGCCCGGAGCACGCGGGAGGTGTGATGGTGCTCCCCCTCGAAGTAGAGGACGGTGTCCACGAGGTGCTCGAGCACCCGCGGACCGGCCAGCGCGCCCTCCTTGGTCACGTGGCCGACGAGGAACACCGCGATCCCCCTACCCTTGGCGAGCAGCATGAGGCGGCCCCCGCACTCCCTGACCTGGCTCACGCTGCCCGGGGCCGACTCCAGATCCGCGAGATAGACCGCCTGGATCGAATCCACGACCAACACCTTCGGCTTGAGCTGATCCACGTGAGCGTTGATCGCGTGGAGATCGGTCTCAGCCAAGAGATAGAGCCCGCGCGGCGAAATCCCGAGCCGCTCGGCTCTCAACTTGACCTGTGCCGCCGACTCTTCGCCGGACACGTAGAGCACCGGCCCGCCCAGTTCGGCGAGGGCGCGACACGCCTGGAAGAGGAGCGTGCTCTTTCCGATTCCGGGGTCTCCACCGATCAGGATGAGCGACCCGCGCACCACGCCGCCGCCCAGCACGCGATCCAGCTCGCCGATGCCGGTCGTCACGCGTGTCTCCGCGTCCAGCTTGACGTCGCTCAAAAGCACCGGACGGCTCGCCGGGCTGGCAGGTGCGCGGGACGCCTTCCGGGATACTTGTGGCTCTTCGATCAACTCACGAAACACGCCCTCGGTTCGCTTGCAGTCGGGGCACGTCCCGGGCTTCGGCGAGGCGAAGCCGCAGAGCTGGCAGCGATAGACCGCGCTCTCGCGGGCCATCACCTGGCCCCTCTCTCGATCGCGGAGCGGATCAGGTATCGCAGGAACGTGCTCCGCTTGGCCCCCTCGAGGAAGGCGGCCAGGTTCTCGTAGACCGTGGGGTCCTCCAGGAGCCCGCCGAGCGTCCCTTCGCCCGCGGCGAGGCGGTCCGTGATCATCCTCAGGTTCGCGACCGCCACCTTGAAGTCGCGCGCGGCCTCGCCGAGCGGCCCATCCCCCGCGTCCGTGAGGAGCCCACCCACGAGACCCTTTCCCTGTGCCAGCCGCTCGGACACCTCCCTGAAGTTCCGGCTGAGGGCCCGCAGATCATCCGCCACAGCCTTGTACTGAGGGTCGAAGAGGAGCGCGGCCAGGAGCGAGTCGGCTCCCCTGGCCTTGTCGGTCATCTGCCCCAGCGACTCGATGGCCTCGAGCAGCCGGCGCGCCGCGCGGCCGCTCTCCGGTGAGAGGAGAACCGAGACGGCGTGCTCACCCCGCTCGGCCTGCGCGACGAGCCGCTCGGTCGCCGCGAGGAGCGCCTGGAGTCGCCTGAGCGCCTCGGGCTCCTCGTAGACGAGCGCGTGGAGCCAACCTCTGCCTTTCTCCACCTGCTCGGCTGTGGCGCGGGCCGACTTGAGCGTCGCCGCCAAGTCGTCCAGCACGCCCCGCTTCTCCACCTGCTCGGCCGTGGCGCGGACCGACTTGAGCGTCGCGGCCAGGTCGTCCAGCACGCCCCGCTTCTCCACCTGCTCGGCCGTGGCGCGGACCGACTTGAGCGTCGCGGCCAGGTCCGCCAGCACGTCCCGCTTCTCCATCCGCTCGGCGACCCGCCGGGTCGACCTGAGCGTGGCCGAGAGATCGTCGAGCGTCCCCGCCTTGTTGAAGGCCTCGACCGTCGTGTTCAGGCTGCCGGAAAGGGTAGCCACGTTCTTCAGGACCTCGAACCCCTCGCCGGCCAGCCGGCTCAGCTCCACCGGGTCCCGGGCGATGATGGATTCGCCGCGTTTGAGCGCCGGCGCCGCCTGGCTGCCGAGGGAGATCTCGATGAGCTTGTCACCGAGGAGCCCCTGAGTCTCGATCCTGGCGACCGAGTCCTTCCGGATCCTGACCGCGAACCGCCGGGCGATCGTCAGCGTGATACGAACCTTCTCGCCAGGAGCCTCGGGAAGCCTCACCCGGCTGACCCGGCCGATCTGAACGCCCGCCAGCCGGACCGTCGCGCCCGGGACGAGCCCTCCGACCTCGGTGAAGTCGGCCACCAGGTCGTAGGTGGGCTCGAACAGCCGGGCCCGAGCGCCGAGCAGGTAGACGAACCCGATGAGGACGGCGAGGGAGGCCAGGACGAAGATCCCGATGCGGACCTGGAGCGCGAACTGGCGACGATCCTGGAGCTCCATCTCAAGATCCTTTCAGCTGGCCGGCCAGGAAGGCCTGGACCGAGGGGTTCTCCGAGCGGCGGATCTCCGCCGGGGAGCCCGTGGCCACGAACCGCCCGTGGTGGAGGATCACCATCTGGTCCGCCACCATCTCGGCAAACTCGACGTCGTGGGTGACGACGATCGCGGTATCGCACACGCCGGTGCGGAGGCGTGCGATCAGCTCGGCCACCAGCCGGGCGTTGGTGAGGTCCAGGCCCGCCGTGGGCTCGTCGAAGAACACGACCTCGGGCTCCAGCACCAGCGCCCGGGCGATCCCGACCCGCGTGCGCAGTCCTCCCGAAAGCTCGGCCGGGCTGAGCTGCGCGGCGCCGGCCAGGTCCACCAGCGAGAGGAACGTGCGCACGCGGTCCGCGATCTCCTCCTCACCGAGGTGCGTGTGCTCCCGGAGCGGGTACGCCACGTTCTCGAAGACGGACAGCGAGTCGAAGAGCGCCGAGCTCTGGAAGACGAAGCCCGTCCGCCGCCGGAGGCCGAGCATCTGCTCCTCCCGGAGGTGATCGATGCGCGTGCCGAAGAGCCGGACCTCCCCCGCGTCGGGCCGGATCAGCCCCGCGATCATCCGGAGGAGCACGGTCTTCCCCTGGCCGCTGCCGCCCATCACGGCCAGCGTCGTTCCACGCGGGAGCGTCAGGCTCACGCCGCTCAGGACCTCGTTCGTGTCAAAGGACTTCCAGACGCCTCGGACCTCGACGACCGCCTCCGCCATGGCTCACCAGAACAGGAGGAGGAAGAGCTTCGTGATGAAAAAGTCGGCGATGATGACGCCGATCGCGACCTGGACCACGGTCCGCGTCGTGGCGCGCCCGAGGCCCTCCGTGCCGCCCACGGTCGAGAGCCCGTTGTAGCAGCCGATCAGCGTCACGACGCCGGCGAAGAAGACGCTCTTGCCCATCCCGGTCAGGAAATCTTTCAGGACAACCCAGTACACCATGTTGTTCCAGTAGACGTAGGCGTCCACGTGGCGCTCGTAGACCGCGATCACCATCCCGCCCAGGAGGCCGACCCCGTCCGCCAGCACCGTGAGGAGCGGGAAGACCACGAGCGCGGCGAGGAACCGCGGCACGATGAGCTTCTTCACGTAGTTGACGCCGATCGCCCGGAGCGCGTCGATCTGCTCGGTGACCTTCATCGCGCCCAGCTCGGCCGTGATCCCCGAGGCCACCTTGCCGCCGACCAGGATGGCGGTGAGCACCGGCCCGAGCTCCCGGAGCATCGAGAGGGCGACGACCGCGCCGACGTAGTTCTCGGCACCGAAGCGGGCCATGTTCACCGCGCTCTGGAGCGTCAGCACCATCCCGGTGAAGACGGCGGCGGTCAGGGCCACCGCGAGCGACTGGACGCCGATCGCGTCCACCTCCTGCGCCACCAGCCGCCAGTAGGCGGGAGGCAGGGCCAGATTGCGGAACACCTGGCCGGTCAGGAGACCGAGCCCGCCGTACCAGATCGCCGCCTCGCGTCCCTGGATTCTCAGCGATGTCCCCAGCGCCATCGCGTCTCCCTCCTCAAGGACCGGTGAAGCTTCCGACGAGCTCCCTGAACTCGTCGCGGCCTGCCGCGAAGCCGCTCGGCGAGGCCACATAGACCAGGTCGTAGACGCACCCGTCACCCTTCAGCACGAAGGCTTCCGCCCTGACCGGACTGCTATCGAGCTGGCCTTCGAGCAAGACCCTGATCCCGGGCCGGCCACCCACGGTGACGTCCTCCTGCTCGACGACCCTCCGCCCCTCGAGGCCGAAGGCGAGGTGACGCGCCAGCACGGCAAACGGCCGTCCCGGTGGCTTGCCTTCGCACGTGGCATTCGCCAGAATCCCGGCGCGAACCCCGACGCGCGTCAGCTCCAGATCGGCGCGGCCATCCGTCGAGACCTGCCACGGCCCCGGCGGCAGGGCCAGCCGGTAGCCCTTGGAGGAATAGAAGACGCCTCCCTCGATCCGAGCCCCGCTGCACGCCGATAGTCCGAGAGCGACAAGCAGCAGCCATCGGCCCAGCCGCGCCAGCCCTGCCTCTGCCTTCAGCCCGCGCTCTCCTCGAGATCGGCCGACCTGTCGACACGGGTGCCCGCGTGCCGCCGGGCCAGCTCCGAGAACACCCGACGGAGCGGGATCCCCCGCCCGCCGAGGAGGACCATGGTGTGGAACCAGAGGTCAGCCACCTCGGAAACGAGCCGGTCATCGCGCTCTCCGGCGAGGGCAGCCATGATCACCTCAAGGGCTTCCTCGCCAACCTTGCGGCAGACGGCTGACTCGCCCTTGGCCAGAAGCCCTGCCACGTACGAGCCGGACGGCGGCTCGACCTTGCGCGACTGGATCACGCGCTCCACCAGCTCCAGGATCTGGGGCCCTGCCCACGTCCGGCCGTCGGTCCCCTCCGCCGGAGGCTCCCCCTCCATCTTGAGACGCGAAAAGAAGCAGGTGCGGCTTCCGGTGTGACAGGCGACTCCCTCCTGGTGGACGAGCACCAGGAGCGTGTCCCGGTCGCAATCCGCATAGAGGGCCTCGACGTGCTGGGCGTGCCCCGAGCTCTCCCCCTTCCGCCAGAGCGCTTGGCGGGAGCGGGACCAGAAGTGGGTGAGACCGGTCCGCTGGGTGGCCTCCAACGCTTCGCGGCCCATCCAGGCCACCATCAGGACCTCCCCGGTCGCCGCCTCCTGCACCACGGCCGGGATCAACCCCTGGGCGTCAAATTTCAGCTCGTCAACCCCAATCACGCGTATTCACCGTGCTCCAGGCGATCGGCCACGACACGGAGGGCAAGCGCTTGGACCTTCGCCTTCGCTTCCTCCGGCGTCTGCCCGTATGCAAGCACACCAGGAAGTTCCAGCACCTCCGCGATCCAGCGGCCATAATTCTCCCGCTCAAGCTCAATCTTGAACGTCATGTGTACCTCATGCGGTGTTACGCGCCCTGCTTCTTCGCATCCGTCAATCCTTTCTGAACCTGCGCTGGCAACACAAACATGAACTCTCCGAGGGCACGCGCGAAGTCCACACAGCGGCGTGCTTCATCGGCAGTAGGCAAGGGCGCCGCTTCATCAGCATGCCGTTGGTCATTAGCGTCAATGCGCACCTCATGAGCCCACTGCGCCATTTCCTTCGTAATGACGTGGTCGGCCGCGGCCTTGTCGATCCGGTTATACAAACTGCCCTCTTTGTAACCTTTAGCTTTCAACATCGCATCCACTGCGCTGGCCGCAAGCATGACCGCACCAGCCGCGGCGTGCAGGCTGTTCAACGCTTGCTGTAGGTAACCCCGTACCTTCTCCGGGATAGCCGCATCAACTTCAGTCGATCGCGGATAGCATTCGGTTACTGAGCCTGAATGACCGGTGGTACTGGCAGCGGTGACTAGACCCCCGCACCTTGCGCATTTGTAGACGCCCCAGAAACGCTTGTTGGCGCCAGCGTAGTCCGTCGTCTCATAAGTGTGAATCCTTTCAAGAGTAGGACGATCAACATTGCAGTGAGGACAACGTCCGACGTCAAGTTGACTACCTAACATCGCCACGGGTTTTCGACTCCTAGCTCGAACTCACGCCGCTTGCCAACCTAGGCCATGCATCGGCTCCTGCCTCCGCGTTCTCGAAGCACACTTACTCTTCCAGCCTCACCGGAACGCCGCGGTCGCTCAGATACGCCTTCGCCTGGCGGATGGTGTACTCGCCGAAGTGGAAGATGGAGGCGGCCAGCACCGCGTCGGCCTTCCCCGCGGTCAGCCCGGCGAGCAGGTGCTCCAGCATCCCGGCGCCGCCCGACGCGATTACGGGAACCGAAACCGCGAGGGAGACGGCCTGCGTCAGCTCGAGGTCGTAGCCGTCCTGGGTGCCGTCCCGGTCCATGCTCGTGAGGAGGATCTCGCCCGCGCCCAGCCGCTCGGCCTCCTGCGCCCACTCGACCGCGTCGCGCCCCGCCGGCCGGCGCCCCCCGTGCGTGTAGACTCCCCAGCGCCCGTTTTCGCGCTTGGCGTCGATCGCGACGACGATGCACTGGCTGCCGAACCGCTCGGCCGCCTCGCGGATGACCTCGGGGCGCTCCAGCGCGGCGGTGTTGAGCGAGACCTTGTCGGCGCCCGCCCGGAGGAGCGTGCGGATGTCGTCGACTCCGCGGACCCCGCCGCCCACGGTGAGGGGCATGTAGATCCCCTCCGCCGTGCGCCGCACGACGTCCAGCATGATCGCTCGACCCTCGTGGGAGGCCGTGATGTCGAGGAACACCAGCTCGTCGGCCCCCTGGTGGTCGTAGGCCAGGGCCGCGGCCACCGGATCACCGGCGTCCTTGAGATTCAGGAATCGCACCCCCTTGACGACCCGGCCGTCCTTCACGTCGAGGCAGGGGATGACGCGCTTGGCTAACACCTCGCCACCTCGGTGAGGGCTTGCTTGAGATCCACGGCACCGGTGTAGAGCGCGCGGCCCACGACCGCTCCCGCGATCCCCTCGATGGCGGCCAGACGCTTGAGATCCTCCAGCGTGCCGACTCCGCCCGAGGCGAGCACCGCGATTCTCGCCGCCCGGGCGACCGCCCGCGTGCGCTCCAGGCCGGGCCCGACCTCGGTGCCATCGCGGGCGATGTCGGTATAGAGGATCGCCGCGGCGCCGGCCCGCGCGGCCGCGGCCGCGAAGGCCTCGGCGTCGAGATCGAGGCTGCGTGTCCACCCGTCCACGGCCACGCGCCCATCCGTCGCATCCACCGCGACGATGATTCGCCCGGCGAAGCGGCGGCACACGTCCGCGAGAAACCCGGCGTCGAGCGCGGCCCGGGTTCCCACCACCGCCCAGCCCGCGCCGGCCTCGAGCACCTGCTCGACCGCCTCGACGCTCCGCAGCCCGCCGCCCACCTGAAGCGGCGGGGAAACGGTCCGCGCGATCTCGCGGATCAACTCGGTCTGCTTGGGCGCCCCCGCGAACGCCCCGTCCAGATCCACCACGTGGAGGCGCGGGGCGCCGAGGTCGGCCCAGCGCCGCGCCACAGCCAACGGGTCATCGGAAAAGACGGTCTCGGCCTCGGGCCGGCCCTGCCTGAGCCTCACGCACTTGCCGCCCCGCAGATCCACGGCAGGGATCACCAACATCGGCGCCACCCCCTCACGCCCGACCGGCCTTCACGAGAGCGCCGAAATTCCCGAGCAGGCGGAGCCCCGACCGCTGACTCTTCTCGGGGTGGAACTGGGTGGCGAACAGGTTGCCTCGCCCGAGCGCGGCGGGAAACTTGATCCCGTACTCGCACGTCGCCACGCGGAGCGTCCCGTCCAGCGGCTCGGGATAGTAGGAGTGGACGAAGTAGAAGTAGGCCCCGCTCGGGATCCCGTCGAAGATGGCGAGATCGCCGGCGTGGGTCACCTGATTCCACCCCATGTGAGGGACCTTGAGCCCTCGGGGGAAGCGGCGGACCACGCCCGGGATCACGTCCAGGCCCTTGCTCTGGCCGAACTCCTCGCTCTCGGAGAGGAGGAGCTGGTAGCCGAGACAGATCCCGAGAAACGGCCGCCCGCTCTCCAGCACCTCGCGCAGCGGCCCGAGAAGCCCCAGGGCCCCGAGATTCTGCATCGCGTCGTGGAAGGCGCCGTCGCCGGGGAGGACCACCGCGTCGGCATCCTTCACGACCTGGGGATCCTGCGTCACCACCGTTTCCAGGCCGAGGCGGACGAACGCCTTCTCCACGCTCCCCAGGTTCCCCCGACCGTAGTCGACGACCGCCAGCACCCTTGCAACCCTCTCGTAGGTCTTGTCTTGCTACTCAGCCTTTTTCGGCTTGCCTCGCAGCCGCAGGAATACTTTAAACATCCGGTCGGGCAGCCGATACTTGCCCACCTGCCCTTCGACCTTCTCAACAACGCCCCTTTTCGCCATTATTGAAACGTACGTTCTGAGCTTGTTTTGGTTGCCGTCGTACTTCTTCAGGATGTCACCGACAGCCACGACGTCCTCGTCAAACCCGGCAATAATGTGGAGAATCTTGCGATACTCGTTGCTCAGGATCTTTTGAGTGTATCTCTGCCTAAAGTGCTTGTCCTCCAGAGAATCCAACGCTCCCTTCACCGCCGGCGTTCCCAGAATTCCTTGGCGTAGATCCTCCCACTCCAGCTTCCCCTCCGTGTCCACATCAAACGCCGCCCGCCCCAGCTCGTGTATGAAGCTCGGAATACCATTCGAGTAATGAAAAATATATAACAGGAAATCCTCGGTCGGCTTCGCGGGCGGTACGCCACGACTCAAGGCTTTTTTCACGAGCTCGTCCGACTCTTTCCGGTTAAGGTATGGAATGTTCACGTGCGTGAACCCACGCGGAAAGGATGCATGATCTTTGGTAAATTCCGCGAGGGCACCCGGGCTCGCAGTCACGATGAACATTATCCCTCCGTAGCGGTCGTGGCTCAGTTGCTCGAGACAGCTCTTGAGGAATGAGCCCGCACCATCGAGTCGCGACAACGTTTCCGTTTCGTCGATAATGATGAGAAGCGCTGCATAGGATTCTCGGACCTTGTCCCACAAGGCTTCCAGAACGGACCCGAACTTCCCCGCCACGATTCCCACGTGCGAGCCTGGTGTAATATCCATTCTTAACCCGAAAAACCCCACACTGATTCCGCCAACCTTCGACAGCAAGTCTGATACCGCGCGGGACAGCGGATCGGAAGCCTCTCTAACTTTCCGGTAAAGTCTGTCCAAGATTGCCACGCAAAGTTCGTCTAGGTTTCTGCATACACCCGTCGAGACGAAAACAGTGAGAAAGCGTGTTTGTGGTTTCTCAAAAACCTTGTCTGCGTTAAGGGCGAGGTCTTCGGCATACGTAGCAAGGGAACTTTTGCCGATACCCCGATCACCTACTAAAACGAGATGTTCGGCACGCTCATTGATCGCCTGGTAAAGGGCTTTCTTAATCTGCTCAATCTCACGCTCCCGCCCTACAAATAGCTCCGGGCTGACAGGCGAATCGGGCATGAACGGGTTCACCTTAAAGGGAAGCGCTGCCTTACGATTCGGCATGCTGAATTCCTACAGATCGCCTTTGGTCGAGAGCACCCCCTCGATCCGCGGGTCCAGGCGGACCGCCTCGGCCAGGGCGCGCGCCACCGACTTGAACACCGCCTCGGCGATGTGGTGGAGGTTCTCGCCGTAGTGGAGGGTCACGTGGAGCGTCACCTCGGCGTTGAAGGCGAACGCCCGGAAGAAGTCCTGGAGGAGATCCAGATCGAAGGTGCCCACGCGCGCCCGCCGGAGGGGAACGTTGAATACCAGGTACGGCCGACCCGAGATGTCCACCGCCGCGGAGACCAGCGCCTCGTCCATGGGGACGAAGGCGGTCCCGTAGCGGAGGATCCCCTTCTTGTCGCCGACGGCTTCCTTGAAGGTCTTGCCGAGGCAGATCCCCACGTCCTCCACCGTGTGGTGGAGGTCCACCTCCGTGTCGCCCCGCGCGTCCACGGTGAGGTCCATGAGCCCGTGCTTGGACCACGCCTCGAGCATGTGGTTGAAGAACGGGACCGTGGTCTCCACCTTGGCGGTCCCGCTGCCGTCCAGGTTGAGCTGGAGCAGGACAGCGGTCTCGCGCGTCTTGCGCTCGACCCGGGCCTGACGCGGCACCTCGGGCTGAGTCCCTCGATCGGCTCGGCTCATGACGCTTCCCCTTCCCGGTCCAGACGGAGCCTCGCCGCCTCGCCGTGGGCCTGGAGCCCCTCGACGCTCGCGAGCACCGAGAGATGCGGCCAGGCCTCGCGAAGCCCCCTCTGCGAGTAATGGATGAGACTCGACCGTTTCACGAAATCCTCCACCCCCAGGCCGGAGGCGAACCGGGCCGTCCCGGCGGTCGGGAGCACGTGGTTCGGGCCGGCCATGTAATCGCCCACGACCTCCGGGGTATCGCGCCCGAGGAAGATCGCCCCCGCGTTCCGTACGCGGGGAAGCCAGCGGAACGGATCCGCCACCTGAAGCTCGAGGTGCTCGGGGGCCAGGCTGTTGGCCACCGCCAGCGCCTCCTCGAGATCCCGGGTCAGCACGAGAGCCCCGTTCGCCCCGAGCGCGGCGCGCGCGATCTCCCGCCGCGGAAGGCCCGCGAGCTGGCGATCCACGGCTCGCGCGACGGCCTCGATCAGGGGGGCGGAGGGAGTCAAGAGGACCGCGCGCGCCATGGGGTCGTGCTCGGCCTGCGCGAGCAGGTCGGCCGCCACCCACTCCGGCTCGGCCGCGTCGTCGGCGACGACCAGGATCTCACTCGGGCCGGCCACCATGTCGATGCCGACGACGCCGAAGACGCGCTGCTTGGCGAGGGCCACGTAGATGTTCCCCGGCCCCACGATCTTGTCCACCCGCCGGATCGTCTCCGTGCCGAAAGCCAGGGCCGCGACAGCCTGAGCGCCCCCGACCCGATAGATCTCGGCGACGCCCGCAACCTCCGCCGCGACCAGGACGGCCGGGTGCAGCGATTTGTCCCCCGAGGGCGGGGACACGAGCACGATCTCCCTGACGCCCGCCACCCTCGCCGGGATCGCCGTCATCAGGACCGTCGACGGATACGCCGCGCGTCCCCCGGGGGCGTAAATCCCGACCCGCTCGAGGGGACGGATCTGCTGACCCAGGAGCGAGCCGTTGGCGTCCTCCACCCACCAGGAGCGGGGGAGCGCGTGGCGATGGAACGCCTCGATCCGCTCCGCGGCGCAGCTGAGCGCGCTCAGCACCTGCTCACCGACCGCCGCGCGGGCCACGGCCATCTCCTCGGCGGTCACCGCCAGCTCGACCGCCTGGAGCTTCACTCCGTCGAAGCGCTCGGTGAACTCCAGGAGCGCCGCGTCGCCCCGCTCCTTGACCGCTGCCAGGATGGCCTCCACGCTCCGGTGGGTCTCGGGCGGGACCGAGTCGGGGGAGCGGTCGAGGGCCTGCACCACGCCCGCGATTCCCAGGGCGCTCGTCTCGAGGCGGCGGCAGCTCACTGCGCGATCCCCTTCTTCATCCCCTCGATCCACTCGCTGATCGGGCCGTAGCCGGTCTTGAGCGAGGCACGGTTCACGATGAGCCGTGCGGTGGAGCGCATGATCTCGGCGACCTCCACGAGCCCATTGGCCCGGAGCGTCTCCCCGGACTGGACCAGGTCCACGATCCGCTCGGCCAGCCCCACGAGAGGGGCCAGCTCGATCGAGCCATCGAGGCGGATGAGCTCCACCTGGATCCCACGCTCGGAGAAGTAGCGCTCGGTCAGGTTCGGATACCTGGTGGCCACGCGGACCCAGGACCACTTGGCCGGATCGTCACGCCGCCACAGCTCCTCGGGCTCGGCCACGACGAGCCGGCAGAAGCCGAAGCCCAGATCCAGCGGCTCGTACACGTCCGGCTCCTGCTCCAGCAGGATGTCCTTCCCGACGATGCCGAAGTCCGCGGCCCCGTACTCGACGTACGAAGGGATGTCGGCAGGCTTCAGGATCAGGACGCGGAGGCCGCGCGCCGGGTCGACGAAGATGAGCTTCCGCGAGGCCTCGTCCACGCCGTCGAGCCCGAGCCGTCTGAGCAGGTGCAGCGCCGGCTTGAGGAGGCGGCCCTTCGGCAGCGCCAGGGTCAAGGGTCCCCGGCTCACTGGACTACCTTCGCTCATGATTCAGCACCATCCCTTCGAGCGCCCACCCACCCCTTCGGGGTGGGTACCCGGCCGGCGCAATCCCGGGGGAGACTTTCTATGACCCTTGTCAAGAACTTTTTTTTCACGGTCACGCCGCCCGGCGTAACTGCTGCCGCGCCATGGTCGCCAGGTG